>JAPKEA010000629.1 GCA_028822275.1 Planktomarina sp.
ATGCTGACCCTCAAGGGCGGCATTACAATGATAAACTAAGGGGCATAAATGTTGCGCAAGATACCTTTCGAAACCAGTGTCGAAATCTTAACTCGCTTTGATTTGAGCGAAGAAAGTGAGGCGCTAGTGACCCCGGATATGACACCCTCTGCTGTGATCGAGGCACTTGATAAGGCCAGTGCATTACCTGATCTTGTCAACTTCATTGGTCATGCGCTGCCACCACGCGAAGGTATTTGTTGGGCGTTGGCCGTCACTAGTGATCTGAATCCCAATTTCCGTGGCGACGTCACCGACTTAGTCACTGCCTGGGTGCGCGAACCTCAGGAAGGAACACGGCAGAAATTAATAAAAAACATGGACGCAATGAAGAGTGATACACCTTTGTATTGGCTCAGCGCTGCTGTAGCTTGGAATGGATCAGGTGGCATTGGCGCAGCAGAAGGGCCGGTCGTCTTGCCGCCAGCCTGGCTACACGCCAAAGCGCTACTTGGAACAATCGCGCTTCAAATGGGGCAAGATGCGGCAGAAGTTGACCGTGCCCGTGAGGTGGCTCTTATTCGCGGTATCGAAGTCGCCAATGGTGGCTGGCCAACTGTTTATCAAACCACTGGATAAGGAAGCAATTCATGCCCGGTCCGCCTGCTGCGCGTATTACAGATATGCATGTCTGCCCGATGGTCACGATGGCAGGTCCTGTACCAATTCCACACGTTGGTGGCCCGATCTTACCACCGGGATGTCCAACAGTATTGATTGGCAAATTGCCAGCAGCGGTGGTGGGCGGAATGGCTGTCTGCATCGGCCCTCCCGACTCAATTGCCAAAGGCAGCGCAACTGTTTTGGTGGGGGGCATGCCACTGGCACGGGTTGGTGACACCTGCGGTCATGGAGGCTCTATTGTGCTCGGTTGTTTTACGGTTTTGGTTGGAGGTTAGACCGCTTCAATAAGAGCTAATATGTTTTTAACTTTATGAGTCATAATAGGATGGTTGAAGCTGTCTGAGCGAAGTGCGTTGCACGCGCTTGAGGATTACAACTGGCGCAGATTAAATTTAGCCTTGGGCTACCTGAGCCCGATGGAATTCCTTGAGAGAAACGGGACAGATGAAATAGCCGCCTAACGTCATAGATTCAATCCCAAGGTCTCCGCACAAAGCTAGAGAGCACTTGTAGTACAAGGCATTGGCTAAATGTGTAGTGTTGTGTCATCAAAAGTCGCTATAAAGTCACCCTTGCACGTTTAAAGAAAGTTTGTCTGATAGAGCCACCGCAAGCGCATAATCATATTGTATTTTGGGCATGTTGCGGTTGCTGCGTCATTAATTTTTATCTTTAGAATTATCCAATAATAGTGGATTTCTTCAATTTCTGCTATCCAGGTTTGGGCCCATAGGCTCTGGCGTCAGAAACTTTTTCTTCCAATTCAGGATTTTGAATTAGGTTTTTCTGTGCCACGAGAGGTGACCATATAGGCTCCGCCTAATACTACCATAATCGCTCCAAAAAGCGACACCGACAGTGGCGAGTTATAATAAAAATAACAGGTAAGCGATAGATGCAGGGCCCACAACATGACCAAAACGCTCGAGGAACACA
>JAPKEA010000190.1 GCA_028822275.1 Planktomarina sp.
GATTACTTGATTCCAACTTTTCTTTCATTTGACGGATTAGCGGTGAATATCTACGATTGAAGCCCACAAAAAGTTTTTTGCCTGAGTTTTTTGCATAGGTTTCTCTGATAGCTTGAAGCTCACTTAAAGTGATACACAACGGCTTTTCACAGAAAACATTCTTACCAGCTTCAAGCGCTGCAACAACTTGACGAGCGTGCAGATCGTGTCGTGTGGCTATGACCACTGTGTCAATATTTGGGTCAGAAAAAACTAAACCGTCATCTGTGCAAGCATTTTTGAAACCGTACTTATTTCCGTTGTAGGAAGCACTGACTCCTCCTTGGCTGACAATAGTGTGTAACTCCACCCCACTTTTTTTGAATGCTGGGATCAAGAAACGGCTCGCATAGTTTCCAGCACCCAAAAATGCAATTTTCTGAACGCCTGGGGAGCTCTTGCTTTCTGAAAGCTTTATAAAAGGACTTGTCAGTTCTAATTGGTCTTGCCTGTTTGGATATTCGATCACTATGCCCAGTGCAGGTGCTCTCGAGGCTATGAGCTCCATCGCCTCTGGGCTATCGGCAAGCTCAAACCTATGAGTGACCAATGACGTCGTGTCGATGACACCACTTTCCATTAGGTCGAGAACGGCTTCGAAGTTTCTTTGTTCCGTCCACCTGACAAATCCAATTGGATAATCGTTACTCCCCCCCTCATAACTTTCGTCATAGCGGCCGGGTCCGTACGAGCACGCAACTTGAAATGTTAGTTCTTTCTCATAAAAATCTGCCCGCCTTAGGTCGAGACCTACAACTCCGACTAGGACAATCCTGCCACGCTTACGACACATCCGAGCTGCTTGAGAGACAACTTCGTTTGATTGGGTCGATGCGGTAATGATTACTGCATCGATACCTCTGTTGCGCGATATTTTAGAGGCTGCCAAGAACACATTGTTCGACTCGGCTGGATCCACGACTTCCGCTCCAAAAGAAGCTGCGAGTGCGCGTCGGTCTGGGTCAATATCTATTCCTAGAACCTTGCAACCATGCGCACGCAAAATTTGCACGGTTAGCAAGCCGATGAGTCCCAGCCCGGTTACCACAATCGTTTCTCCAATCGTAGGATTTGCAAGTCTAATTCCTTGCAAGCCTATAGCACCTAAGATGGTGAAGCTTGCAGTTTCATCCGATACGGTTTTGGGAATCTTTGCGGAAAGGTGCTTGGGAACATGTACCATTTCTGCGTGATGCCCGTTAGAAACAACGCGATCCCCCGGTTTAAAACCGTCGGCCTTAGATGTTGCAACTCTCCCAACGTTGCAATATCCAGGGGCAAATGGTTGATCTAACTTTGACCTCACCGCGTCAATTGTCGCGGCTATGCCGTCAGTTTTTGCCTTTTCTATAACATCTCGAACCTTGTCAGGTTGCGACTTGGCTTTTTGAAAGGCATTGCTTTTGCCAAAATCAATCAGCATTCTCTCGGTTCCAGGAGACACAAGGCTAACCTTGCTTGCTATAAGAACATGGCCTTCCTTGCAAATTGGAGAGGGCACATTCTGGACAGACGTTGTGCCATCTTTTAGAGATTGAAAAATCTGTTTCATTTTGGAACCCAATGTAGTTTAATTGTAAAGTTGATTTTATCACGCCTACTTGTTTAAGATATTATCTCCAAACGCCTCTTGTGTCGATCAATAGACCTGCAGGTTTAGGGAGATTTTTGAAAGCGGAATGATCGACAAGCATCAACGAAACATTTGCTTGGTTTTCGGTATTTGATGAGACGAGCTTGGCATTATTTAGCGCGGAAGGCAGAGATGAAAGGTTTGGCTCGTAGATCACGATTGGACCATTGTGCTCGTTGTGTATGGTTTTGGCGATTGCAAGTGCTGGACTTTCACGTAGGTCATCAATGTCTGGTTTAAAACTCAGCCCATAGATGGCCACTGTGATTTCTGAAGTCTCACTTGACCCTTTAGCGGCTAAACAAGCGTGAATCGCTTCGCGGAATTTTTGGAGTACCCATTTTGGTTTTCCATCGTTAACGTTGCGAGCTGTTCGGATTAGGTTACTGGTTTTAGGAGAGGAGGCGACAATAAACCATGGGTCAACCGCGATACAGTGCCCGCCAACGCCGGCACCTGGCTGAAGAATCTTTACTCTGGGGTGGCGGTTTGCAAGGGAAATCAACTCCCAAACATTTACGTTTAGTTCATCGCAAATTTGGGAAAGTTCATTTGCAAAAGCGATATTTACATCTCGAAAGCTATTTTCAGTGAGTTTTGCGAGCTCTGCGGTGCGCGGAGAAGATGTAATAACACATTCTCCTTGAACAAACACAGTATAGAGCTCTTTCGCTAATTCAGCGCATGTCTTGGACATTCCACCAATCACTCTATCGTTTTCGATGAGTTCTTGCATAACTTTGCCGGGCAAGACGCGTTCTGGGCAATGGGCGATACGTATATCAGATGCCTCTGCATCAGTGTCAGGAAACGTTAAATCAGGGCGCTTTAGAGACAGCCATTTGCACAATTTCTCTGTCGTCCCAACTGGCACGGTAGATTCTAAAACTACAAGGTTCCCATGTGCAATAACTGGGGCAATTGAGTTTGCGGCAGCTTCAATATAATCAAGGTTGGGCTCTAATGTGGCATGGTCTATTGGGGTTGGAACGGCAATCAAAAAAGCTTGTGATGCTTCTGGTATTAATGTTGCACGTAGTTTCCCCTCGTTTACTGCCTTGTAAACGACAGCGTCCAAATAAGGCTCTATGATATGGATGCCGCCAGAATTAATGGTTTTAACAACTTTCGGGTCAACATCTATGCCAACAACTTCTATTCCGCGAGATGCGAACATGGCTGCAGTCGGCAGTCCAATATAACCCAGTCCCACCACAGAGATTTTTAAAAAGGTCATTAATCGTAATTCCGTTTATAGTCAGTAGCATAATCTAAAATTATATCTAAAATTCTGCTAGCTGCAACTCCGTCACCGTAAGGGCTAATCGTATTTGCCATTGTCTGGTACTCTTCGGGATCGTCGAGCAAAGATTTTACAGAAGCTACGATTGCTTTTGCATCTGTACCGACTAGTTTTACCGATCCGGCTGCTATGGCTTCAGGTCTTTCAGTAGTGTCTCGCATAACGAGTACTGGCTTGCCCAGTGAAGGAGCTTCCTCTTGGATGCCGCCTGAATCTGTGAGTATCAAATATGAGCGACGCATTAGGTGGACAAATGGCAAATATTCTAGGGGTTCAACAAGAAATACATTTCTGCGGCCAGACAGGATTTTGTTTACTGGCTTTTGGACGTTCGGATTTAAGTGAACTGGGTAAATGATTTGAATATCGTCGCGTTCAGAAAGGTCTGCGATTGCTTTACATATTCGCTCAAAACCTGCACCAAAGCTCTCTCGTCTGTGCCCTGTGACCAAAATAAGCTTTTTCTTGGGATCTACGTAATATAGTTTGTCAAAGTTTGCGGTAAGTGTTTCATCTTCTACAAGTCTTGACGAGATAATCAACAAGGCATCGACCACGGTATTGCCAGTCACAAATATTGTTTGAGGGGCAACACCCTCTTGGAGAAGATTTTTTTTGGCCGTCTGGGTAGGTGCGAAGTGTAAGTTCGCAGTCATACCAACAAACCTTCGGTTCATTTCTTCAGGCCAAGGAGACTGCAAGTTTCCCGTGCGAAGTCCCGCCTCGACGTGCCCTACTGGGATTTGTAAGTAGAACGCTGCGAGTGAAGTCACCATTGCCGTGGTGGTGTCGCCGTGGACTAGGACTATATCAGGCTTGTAGTTTTCTAAAACAGTGCGAACTCCAAACAGAACGCCGTTTGTAATTTCGAATAGATCCTGATCCTTGCGCATGAGATTCAGGTCATAATTTGGTATAATATTAAAAAGGCTGAGAGCTTGGTCCAACATTGTGCGATGTTGGGCCGTGACTAAGACTTTTGTTTCTATCAAGCTGGACGCCAAAAGAGCTTTAACGACTGGTGCCATTTTAATTGCTTCTGGGCGCGTCCCAAAAACGATTAGTACTTTAAACAATTTGGTATCCTCTTGTTTTTAATTTTATTTTAATTTTTTGTCTCAAATCAGTTCAAACTTTATTCACAAAGTGACCGTGGTCATCAATAAAAATCTGGAACCATGTTTCAATACATATCAGAGCATATAGAGTATAGGAATTGTCTCGGACACCCCTTCTGTCGTCGTCAATCAACTTTCTTACCGCGTAGTAGTCGAAGATACCTCGTTTTGTGATTGTCTCTTTTGACAGCTTCTCATCCAAGTAGCTTGCCAGATCACCGCGCAACCATTTGCGAAGCGGTGCGCCAAAACCCGTTTTGGGCCTGTAGATCACGGAATGAGGCAAAAAACGTTCCGCGACCTTTTTCAAAATGAATTTGCCGATTCTCCCACGTTGCTTATCGTTGCTGGGAACTTTGGCGGCAGCTTCGACAAGGTTGGAATCCAAAAAGGGGACCCTAACTTCAACTCCAGCCGCCATGCTTAGTTTGTCGGTATATGCAAAATTGTGGTCTCTAAGAAAATAATTGCGTTCCAAGAACAATGATAATTCGATGGGGTCAGAGATTTGTGTGAGGGCCATCTCGTCAAGAATAAATTGATTGGGGCGTTCAGACAATTTTTCTGGTTGCCGGAACAGTGCTTTAATGTCCTTTGGGTCAGACCAGAAATGATACGAAAGCATACGCTCTTTCGCTGGTAGGTCGGCGTATTGAAAGAGTTTTCTTATGCGCCTACTGAAACTGGACTTCACAGGTAACCTAGATGTCAGGTTCTTGATCATGCGTCTTACTTGGACTGGCATCCAAATCCAGTAGCGCTCAAAATGGACCGCCTGATGCCTGCGGTATCCTGTGAAAAGATCGTCTCCACCACTTCCAGAGAGCAAGACTTTATATTTTGATTTTTGAGCCAACTCAGAGATTAGGAGAACATTTATTGCAGCAGGGTCGGCATGAATATCGTCTAAATGATAAATAGTTTTTGATAGAAGCTCAACGATATTAGGCTCGATCTCCAGAACCCTTAAATCCACATCTAGGAACTCAGCAACTTTCTTGGCATAGGGCAAATCAGCTTCAAAGCCTTCATTAGCATCAAATTCGCTCTTGATAGTAAAAGTGGAAAACTTATGCTCGTTGTCTACGTTTTTTGCTAAGGCACAGATAACGCTTGAGTCGACGCCACCAGAAAGAAATGCGCCGACTGGCACATCCGAGACCATTTGTCTTTTTACTGCGGTTTCCAGGCGTTCTTGAATATTCTCTATTTGTGAATGGCTTTTTACTGGATCATATGTTGGCCACTCCCAATAAGAGTTTATTTCAAGTACGTCACAATTGGCTCTACTTAAAATATAGCAGCCAGCGGGCACCTTATTGATGTGTGCAAAAGCC
>JAPKEA010000011.1 GCA_028822275.1 Planktomarina sp.
ATTAAAAAAACTCTGGAAGCGAGGGGCGTCAAAACCCAACTAAGAGGAATTTTTATGCCCATCACCAGGTTTCAGTTATTTAATCACCATTTAGGTCAAGGCGTAAAAAGCAGGTTGTCCTGTAAGCTGAAACGAACGAGTGGTCTTGGGGGAATTAGTTTATTCTTTCTTTACCGCTGGCAGCGTGATCTACGTATTGGCTATTCAACTTCATGACCAAATACTAAAACTTTGATTCGATTTGGCATTTATGCGCCCACTGCAAACTCACCGGTAATATAAAGTTCAGTCAACAGCTCAGCGACTTAAACAAAGCTTTTTAGGCGCTCCCCCTAACCAGTTCGCAAGGAATCTGTAATTTTGACTAAGGCTGTACTTATGGGCACATCAGACAAGGAGTGCCCCGCCTTTCCGATAATACTCAAACGTGCGCCGGGCCAAGCCTCAGCCAAATCCCAAGCCGTTTTTGGAGGACAAATCATATCATATCGTCCTTGGACGATATAACCTTGGATATCTTTGACACGATGCATATTTTCGAGAATTCCCTGCCCTGAAGCCAAGAATAGTTTGTTGTGAAAATAGTGATTTTCGATCCGGGCAAACGCACGTGCGTAGTGGGAGGGCGCTTCTCCAGCAATTCCAGTAGAATCAATCGAAGCAAGTGCATTTTCCCAACCCGCCCAAGCGCGCGCGTAGCGCGTCTCAGTCGTCATATCGCCACTAAAAAGGCGCTGCGCATAGGCTGCGATTAAATCATCACGCTCCTGTTCAGGGATAAGAGCACTAAACCGCGACCATGCTTCTGGCCAAAATCGCCCAGCACCGCCTGCATAAAACCAATCCAACTCATTTTGACTGCCTAGAAATACACCGCGGATGATAAGGCTTTGGACAGATCTTGCATGTGCTTGAGCGTACAGTAGGGCCAGTGTTGCACCCCAACTTCCGCCGAAAACCATCCACTTTGCTATCCCAAGATCGGTCCGGATACTTTCGATATCTGACACTAAATGCCATGTAGTATTATGCTCCACAATCGCGTGCGGTCGCGAGCGACCACAACCTCTTTGATCAAACAAAATAATACGATAATAACTGGGATCAAAATAACGCCGCATTCCAGGGCTACACCCACCTCCAGGACCGCCATGCAGAACCACAACAGGTACACCATCAGCTCGACCACATTGCTCTACGTAGATGTGATGACCGTCACCAACATCCAGTATACGCTGATCGAAAGGCTCAATCGGTGGATAAAGAAACTCTACTGCGCGTTTTTGACCAGCGACTTTATCCATAATTAACCTATATAATTGCGAGAAGGGACAAAGCCCTCTCAAAGTTAAATCCATATGGAGATCAGAATGCAAGGTAACCAATCTACCATTGACCCAGCTGAAGTCGCAAAGTTTGAAGCCATGGCAAATGAATGGTGGGATTTAGAGGGGAAGTTTAAACCCTTGCATATGCTCAATCCGTGTCGGCTGGACTACATTAATGAGCAAATAGCGATAGAGTTTAATAAAGATCTCACTCAAAACTTACCGTTTAAAGGTCTGCGTATTTTGGATATTGGTTGCGGTGGAGGACTTCTGTGTGAGCCTATGGCGCGCTTGGGAGCGAGCGTTGTCGGCGCAGACGCAGCTTCAGGAAATATCCCTGTAGCACAGATACATGCGCAGCAATCTGAGCTGGAAATTGACTATCGTCATACAACTGCCGAGGCGCTGGCCGACCAAGGTGAAAAATTTGATATTGTTCTAAATATGGAAGTTGTTGAGCACGTGGCAGGTCCACCCGCTTACCTTCTAGCATGCCAGAAACTTTTAAAGCCGGGTGGTTTACACATCTGCTCAACTTTAAATCGTAATCCAAAGAGCTTTCTGTTCGCCATTATTGGAGCAGAATGGGTAATGCGGTGGTTGCCAAAGGGCACACATGACTGGAATAAGTTCATTACTCCCGATGAGCTGTTTGCCTTTTTAACAGAAGCCGGTCTTTTACCCGTAGATCGGAAGGGGTTTGTATTCGATAAAATAAGGTGGAGTTGGTCTTTGTCTGCAACAGATTTGAGCGTAAATTATGTGACAGCAAGCGTTAAACCAACCTAAACTTCTTTAGCCAAATTTGCTCGAAGTTCACGGAGTACCGGCAAAACATTTTTGAGCTTCTCCACTCCAGCCGATCCAATCGCTTTGGTCATGATAGGGCCAATTTGGGCAAAGGCGTGATCTCTCGCTGCGCGACCAGCCGGGCTAATGACAACTTGCTTTCGCCGCGCATCATCCCAATCGGGACGAATATGTACGTAACCCGCCCATTCTAATTTAGCTAAAGTATTCGTCATTGCTCCGCGCGTTAGGTTGAAAGATTTCGCTAATTGCGCAGGGGACCTTTCTGTTCCCAAGTTCGCAAGATGATTGAGAACAGAAAAATGTGACAACTCCATACCTTTTGGCAAACCCTTGGAGATCCGGCTTCGGAGCAATTGATCAAGGGCAAGGATTTCTGAAAACAGTCCCACTGAAAGGGTTTCAACTAGATGTATCATTAACTGGGTAAGACCTTAACTTATAAATACGATCGTGCTGCAAAGATGCCACACGCGATCTTGCCCTGTCCACTGCATCTAAATCAAGCTCAACAAAGTGCAACCCAGTTGCATCACCCGCATCCAAAATAATCTCCCCCCAGGGATCAACGACCAAGCCATGCCCAAAGGTTTTGCGACCCGTACCCGGATGAGTGCCGGTTTGAGCAGAAGCAACCACATAACACCCTGTCTCAATAGCGCGTGCGCGCAGTAGACTATGCCAATGCGCCTTGCCTGTTAAGGGAGAAAAGGCGGCCGGTATTGTTAAAATTCTCGCACCAGCTTGCGCCAACGCCCGATAGAGGTGGGGAAACCTAAGATCGTAACAGATAGTCAATCCCATTAAGCCCCAGGGCGTCTGTGCTAAAACTGCATCTTGTCCAGCACGAAAACCTTTGGATTCATGATAGGTCTCTTCTGATGATAACTGGACGTCAAACATATGTATTTTATCATAGTGCGCAACCGTTTCTCCCTGTGCATTAATCAACACGGAGCGATTTGCAAACCGCCCATCGGGGTCGTCTGTCTTTATGCTAACTGAGCCCAATGCGACCCATAAATCCAATAAGCGGGCTTTTTGTGCCACAGCAGCAATGAAGGGGTGACTTTCAAAAGGCTTTAGAACTTGCATTTGGTGTTTGCGATCAAAAGACACACAATTTGTAACTTCCGGTAAAAATAAAATGTCTTGCCCTACTGATTTTTCCATCAAATTCAGAACGCAACCAAGATTTTCGTCTGGCTGGTTACTTGATGTTATTTGTGCAACGGCGATCTTCACGCAGCCAACATCGAATCAAGCCTTCCAGAGTTTTCAAGAGCATACAGCTCGTCACATCCACCTATATGGATATCCCCAATTAAAATCTGTGGCACTGTATGACTACCATTTGCTCGAGCCATCATCTGCGAACGTAACTGAGGCTTTCCTGAAATATCAACTTCATGGAAACTAACGCTCTTAGACTTAAGTAAACGTTTGGCCGCATGGCAATAACCACAAAATGGGGAGGTGTATATTTCAACAATTTTCATTATTCAAATCTCCATCATGAATAGTGCCATTTAAAGGTCTTTTCTTAGGCATACCAGTACTAAAATCTGCACAAGCCTTGCAATACCTTCACCTCCCTTTTACCCCAGAAAAATGACTTCTTTTAAATTGTTCAATCTTAAAGCTCGAAACCTCAAACGCGTTCGCACAAAAATTGATGGAATGTTTTTACAAGTCCTCGCACGAGATGAAATCTTAGAGAGGCTGGAAGATATTAATAGATCATTTGACGCCATAGCGATTATAACTGGATTTCCAGAGATATGGTCACAAAGTCTACCTAAGGCAAACTTAGTCGCCGACTCTGATACGTTGAATCTAGCCCAAAAGAAATATGATTTGATAATCCACGCGATGGTTTTGCATCACAGCAATGACCTCGTGGGGCAAGTCATTCAATCCAACCAAGCTTTAAAGCCAGATGGATTGTTTATCGGCTCATGCTTTGGCGGTCAAACATTAGCTGAACTGCGATCAGCCTTATCCACAGCAGAAGCCGAAATATGTGGTGGGCTCTCCCCACGTATTTCACCCATGGCAGAAATTCGCGACCTTGGAGCAATCTTGCAACGCGCAGAACTTGCCCTACCAGTGGTAGATAATCTTAATATCTCCACCAGCTACCGCGACCTAAGGCACCTCATGCATGATCTTCGTGACATGGGGGAAACAAACATCATGACATCTCGGTCAAAGTCTTTTACCGTAAGTGGCTTGTTCAATCGCGCTCAAGAAATATATGCTGCTGAATTCAGAAATTCAGACGGCCGCTTAATGTGTACCTTTGACTTAATGTTTCTCTCTGGCTGGGCACCACATAAAAATCAGCCAAGGCCATTGCGGCCCGGGTCCGTTAGAAAATCGCTTCTAGACGCGTTAGACGAAGCAAAATCACATCCTAACGATTGACGACAGCCTAATTACGGTTATTTCAATTGGGAAGCATCCAAGGAGCCAGAAGTGAGCGATCAAATTTCCAGCATAAATCCACTTTCAGCCGTACCTGAAGATCATCCTGTTGTGAAGAAGCTGCGGATTGGCGTATTGCTATCCAATCTTGGGACGCCTGATAATTATGACTATTGGTCGATGCGACGGTATCTTGGTGAATTTTTATCCGATCGTCGCGTAATCGATTACAGTCCATGGCTTTGGCAGCCCCTGTTGCAATTAATTATTCTCACAAAACGTCCGTTTTCGTCAGGCGCCGCTTACAAGACCATTTGGAACCACGAAGAAAATGAAAGTCCATTGTTAACGATTACTAAAGCACAGACTACGGCAATTAGATCAAGCGTCACGGAACGTCATGGCGAAAATGTTATGGTTGATTTTTGTATGCGCTATGGCAATCCGTCTATAGACTCAGTTGTGCAAAAAATGGTTGACGCTGGCTGTCAAAAAATACTTTTTTTTCCACTGTACCCTCAATATGCAGGAGCAACATCCGCAACAGCCAACGATGAATTTTTTAGAAGCCTCATAAAACAGACCTGGCAACCAACAGCCCGTACAGTGAGCCCATACTTTGATCATCCAGATTATATAGACGCACTAGCAACTTCCATTGAGCACGGATACGCTAATGCTGAGGTTGAGCCAGAAATTCTAGTGTGCTCCTATCACGGAGTTCCCAAACGTTATTTAATGCAAGGTGATCCATATCACTGCCTTTGCCAAAAAACTACGCGGCTATTGAAAGAGCGCCTTGGCTGGGATGAAACCCAAATTATCACCACATTTCAGTCAAAGTTTGGGCCAGAACAATGGTTGCAACCGTATACTGTTGAAGAGGTTGCTAGGTTGGCAGGGCTTGGAACGAAAAATATTGCGATATGTGCTCCTGCATTTTCAGCAGACTGCATTGAAACGCTAGAAGAAATTAACGAAGAAATTCGGGAAAGCTTTGAGCGTGCAGGAGGTGAGAAATTCACTTACATTCCTTGCTTGAACGACGAGCCTTCACATATTTCAGCACTTACCAACATAATATCGGATAACTTGCACGGTTGGGTTTAAGTTACAAACTTTAGGGTTTTTTTCCAAAAAAAAGAGGCCGCAGAAATGCAGCCCCTCTTAAAACTAAGAAAATTAATTTTTAGCTCATCCCTGCGGCAAGCAATGCAAGAATGATCAGAGGGATCAGAAGGCCACCATCAGATGAGTTCACTCCGTCCATTGCTGAAACAACTACAGGTGCATCCATCACTGGATCGCTCATACCGCCGGCAAAAGCCGTTGTTGCTGCGGCTAAGAATACTGTTGCCAATACCAATTTTTTCATTTTCTTCTCCATATAATTCAGACACTTACATCAAGAGTGGGGTGTACTGTGTCCCTAGGTTTATTTTATGCTTCGGATAAACCAGCACTCTAGTTAAAAAGCAAACGGGTCTTGTAAATGAACATGCCAAAATTTACTTTCATTGTCAAATAAGCAACACTTGTGTCCCAACTTTAGATAATTCAAATAATTCAGCTATTTGTTCGTTATAAAGGCCAATGCAACCATTGGATGATTTTCGTCCAATTTTACGTGTATCGTGTGTTCCATGAATTCGGTAGTACGTCCAAGACAAATACAGCGCGTGAGATCCCAAAGGGTTTTCAGGACCTGGTCCCAAATATTTAGGCCACTCTGGGTTTCGAACACGCATGGCTGGCGTCGGGCTCCAACTGGGTCCCTCTACTTTTTTTACGACTTTTGTTCTACCCTTTCGAGTTAGGTCGTCAGAAAGAGGAACTGACGTTGGGTATAACTTATAAACTTTTTCACCTTCAGACCAATAATGCAGCGCTCGTGACTCGATGTCCACCAAGATAGCTCCACCCTTAAGGTTGTCAAAATAGGGGTGCCAGTCAAGCATTCGGAAGCTACTAATATTACGTTCAGAGGTTTTTCTGATCTCTGCTTCAAGCACAATATCACCCACAACTCTCTGTTCTTGAGCAAAAACTGCAGCACCAGAAAAAGATGCGGCACCAGCAAGAAATGTACGGCGTGGCAAATTTTCGATTATTTTAGGCATAGGTCTGAGCTCCAAATTTTTTTCTTCCTTTTTACACGAGAAGTGTGTGTTTTTCAAATCAAAGTATTGTCATTTAGAGGAAGGGGTGGGAAATGGGTTTGATTGAAAACATAAGCAAGCTATTGCTTATACCATTGCTTAAGGAGAAATGATGTTCTTTCGTGTTATTGCAACCATACTAATTGCAAGTTTGGCTGCCTGTGTAGCTCCAATTGGTGACGGCACTGGATTTAGCGGAGGCAACACAGCTCGCATATATTGGATTGCGCCATCAGATACGGGCCGGATACAATTTAGTATGCTTGATAGCATTAATAGCTTACGCATAGCGAACGGAATTTCCCCACTTTCACTAAATCCTCAACTAAATGCAGCCGCAGCCACACACTCTCGAGATATGGCCGCTCAAAATCGTGCATGGCACTTTGGATCGGATGGTTCATCACCGCTCGATCGTGTGTCCCGTGTTGGCTATAAAGGAGAACTGTTAGGAGAAACGATCTCCGAAACCTTCGAGTCAGAATTAGAAACCCTTGCAGCATGGATGGATGGCACACCAACACGTGGTGTGATAATGAATCCCAAAAATCGACATATCGGTTTTAGCTGGTTTCAGGAAGAAAGTGGAAAAATTTGGTGGACTTTAGTCAGTGGTACGGACGAGACACTCTAAGGGAATACCCAAATAGTTGTTCCAATACTGACCATTTCATAAATTTCATCCATTTCTTTGTTGGTTACGGCAATACAACCCCAAGTCCAATCCTTTTCGGTCCCAGCATACTCTTTAGGGGTCCCATGAATAAAAATATCACCCCCTGGATCTTTCCCTAACGCAAGCGCTTTAGCTCTATCTTGGGTATTCGGATAAGACATTCCAATAGATAGGTAAAATTGGCTTTTAGGGTTTTTTCGATCAATGTAATATTGGCCTTCTGGGGTTTTTCCATCCCCCTGGAACTCCTTATGACCTACTGGCGCAAAACCAAGTTTAAAGTCGTATTTTTTTATCACCTTATTCTGGTGCAGCAACAAAAGCTTACGATCTGCTTTATAAACTTGGATTTGGGTAACTTCCGGTACTAATTTGCGATTGAAGAAAGAACACGAAGACAATGTCAGCAGCAGGCTGATCATAACCAATACATTTTTTAGGCGCATAAAAGATGCCTCAAATCATACTTTTGGACTATTTAGACTAAACACACAGCAATGCCAAACTAACCTTTATTATTTAACCGCACCTCTATTCGTTCACAAAGGCGTAATGGCCTCACCGAAGCAGTTATTTGATTTAGTCTACCTCTTCACGATACATATCTTAGGTCAATTTCAATCCTTACAAAAGTGTGCAACAATCTCGATATGAGATGACCAGCGGAATTGATCAACCACCTCTAGCCACTTGATCTTAAATCCTGTCTCATAAAGTATGCGTGCATCTCGGGCAAAGGTAACTGGATTGCACGACACCATGGCTATGTTATGTATATGACTTTGCGCGAGCTGACGTACTTGTTGTTCAGCTCCTGCCCGTGGTGGATCTATTACGGCTGCATCAAATGACTTCATATCCGTATGATAAACAGGGTTACGAAAGAGATCACGAGCTTCGGCTGTAACTTTTTTTACACCCTGCGTATGGCGTACGCCGTAAGCTAAAGCGTCTAACAGATTGGGATCACTTTCAACGCAATGCAGCTTTGCCTTAATCGTCAATGGCAACCCCAAAGTGCCAACACCAGAAAATAAGTCAATAACAGATTTTGCGCCGTCCAGAGCTCGCGCAACTGCCCCCTGCAATGCCGCCTCTCCATGAGTTGTTGCCTGCGTAAATGCACGTGGTGGAATTGAAACATTAACTGCTCCAAAAGTCATAGATGGGGTTTGGTGCTCACAGACAGTTTCTTCACCAACCGATAACCGAGCTACGCCACTTAATCCTGCCCATTCAGCTAAAGCTACTAAACTTTTCTGGTTTGGGGTCTCCAAGCCATCTACGGCTACATCAATTCCAGTATCTGTTACCAGTACAAAAAATCCTAACTGACCCTTGCGAGATCCGAATTTAGCTGTGAAATCTTCAAGCGCCGGTACAAGAGCCAAAATAGCTGGAGCTAGGGTTTTACAGGGTTCAATCGGTTGGATTGTAACGCTTGATTTACCAAAAAAACCAACAATAGCTCCTTTTTTTGTACGTGTACCACTCAACTTTGCACGTCGCCGACTGTTTTCAGGGGAGGTGTGGAGGGCTTTAATTTGAACGGTAATACCTTGTGCTGATAGGGCCCGCAGAACAACCTCTTGCTTCCAATGAGCAACAAATTCTGGGTGTGCGTGGTGCAAAGAGCATCCACCACATCGCTTATAGGCGGGGCATTGCGAAGCAATCCTGTTCTCAGATGGCGTGATGATTCGAGGGTTTTCAATCCGATCACCGACCAGCAGCCCAGACACAACTTCACCCGGCAAAGTCCGATCAACAAAAACAGGCCCAGCAGCCAAACCGTCACCAAGATGACCTAAACGATCTATAATAAGTTCCATTAGGTTTTTTCCATTGCTAAAAAGCCACCAGATTGGTGCCGCCAAAACCCTGCATACGCCCCGCCCTTCGCCAGCAGGCTGGTATGCGTTCCCTCCTCTACAATGCGACCCTCCTCAAGAACAACAATACGATCCATATGTGCTATCGTGGATAGGCGGTGCGCAATCGCAATAACCGTTTTTCCCGCCATCACATTATAAAGCGTGTCCAAAATCTCAGCCTCAACAGCACTATCAAGGGCTGATGTCGCTTCATCCAGTACGAGAATTGGTGCGTCTTTTAAAATTACTCGCGCCAAGGCCACCCTCTGTCGCTGCCCACCAGATAGCTTAACACCACGCTCTCCCACTTGTGCATCATAGCCCTTGCGGCCTTCTGGGTCCTCAAGGTTTAAAATAAAGTCATGAGCCTCAGCCTTTTTAGCTGCTTCTATCATTTCCAACTCCGACCCATTTAGTTTGCCATACAAAATATTGTCCCGTACTGAGCGGTGCAAAAGGGAGCTGTCTTGCTGCACAACACCAATCTGCGCTCGCAAACTATCCTGCGTAACGTTTGAAATTTCCTGACTATCAAATTTTATTGACCCCTGCTCAACGTCATAAAACCGAAGCAAAAGTTTAATCAATGTCGATTTCCCAGCACCGCTTGCACCAACCAGACCAATGCGTTCACCTGGCAAAATATTTAAATTAACACCCTCAAGTCCCCCAAAATCACGACCATATCTATGCGTCAAATTTGTAATATCAATTCGACCCTCAGTCATTTTTAACGACGTAGCACCCTCAACATCGGTCAGCTCAATCGGTGACGCAATAGTTTCCATACCCTCACGTATAACACCCAGCTCTCTGAAAACTGTGGTTAGGGCCCACATGATCCAGCCGGACATGCCATTTAGGCGCATTGTCAAAGCGGCACCTGCCGCTATTACACCGACGCCAGCACTGCCAATCGTCCACAGATAGATGGCCCAACCAACCACACCAACCACCAAAAACCCATTCAGTACAACAAGGCCAATATCCATCAAACTATAAAGGCGCATTTCATATTGAAAGGTGGTTCGCGCATGTTCGATAGCCTCAACCCCGTAGTCCAACTCTTGGCCACTTTGTGAAAACATTTTAACACTGTGGATGTTCGTATAACTGTCGACCACCCTGCCAGTCACAGCACTTCGAGCATCTGATGAGGCCGTGGAGGCGGGTCCAACACGACGAACAGTCCAAGCTACCAAAGCACCATAAAGCCCAATCCAAAGTAACATAGGGAGTGCCAGCCGCAGGTCAGCTTCCGCCAAAAGAAAAATAGCACCAATAAGATACGCAACGGAGAACGTAATGGCATCAAATGTCTGATATACTACCTCCCCGGTTGCTGGAGGGGTTTGCATAATTCGGTTTGCAATACGCCCTGCAAAATCATTTTCAAACCAAGAAACTGACTGCCTTAAGACATGTTTATGCGACCGGTAACGCACCAATGTGCCAACGTTTGGCAACATTGCATTGTTTTGCAACATCGTATCCACTGCTTGCAAAACGGGCCGGAATGTCAGAATAAAAATAGCTACACCAATCAGCTCAACCTTGTTTTCAGCCCAAAAATCCATAGGCTTTACGTCTGTCAATAACATAATCAGCCGACCTAAATACCAGATCAAACCAATCTCAATGAAAGCTGTTGTGAATGAAAACACTCCTAAAACCCAAAAAATCTTTTTAAAGGGATAAAGGTAATTTCTCAAAAAAGGGAACAAAGCACGGGGCGGCGTGTCGTCAGACGCATAAGGTTGATAGGGATCAACTAGTTTTTCAAAAAAGCTAAACATAGCCTTAAAAATTACACAGGCCGCCAAGCAAAGCCTAGGTAATATCTCTACAGAATTTTATTTGCACGTATCTGCGATATTAATGCATCTTTCCCAAGCTTCATGTCTGATGCTAGCCAAATTCGAAGTCCGTCTTCAAGAGCTTCTCCAAGCACTTTATTCGAAAACCATTCTAACAGATCAGAGGCTTGAATAGGAAATTGTGATACGGCCGCTCGGGCGAGTGTCGCCCTGTCACACGCTTCCGGTGAACGCTTAATAAACGCGTTTCGCACCAACCAAGAAGTCCAGCCATCTTCTTCTCCTAGATGATACCCATGCTCAATTAAACGGTCACATTCCTGTGCTGTTTTGCGTAATTTTAAAACGCGCTTTAATGCTGTATTTCCGAGCCTTAAATTGGTCTTTAAGTTTTCTCCACCAACAAGTGCTAACCGGCGCAATGCGTCAGGCTTCAAATCCCCTTCTAGATCAACAAGCAAAGCCAGGTTCCTCGCACATGCTCCAGGCAAGATGATCTGTAAAACGCCAGAGGCCTCCATTGCAGCCATTGCGGGCGCTGGGTCAGGAGCTTCCAATAGCTTTAGTAGCTCCGCACCAATACGCTCCTTCGAAACAATGTCCAACCCAAGGTACAAAGAGGCGCATGCGGATAGGCCTTCAGGATCAATCCCAGATTGGGCGTTTCCATACCAAGCCCAAAACCTGAAAAAACGCAAAATACGTAGATAGTCCTCTTTTATGCGTTCCTCTGCGTTGCCGATAAACCGAATTCTGTGCTCACGCAAATCAGCAAGCCCACCAAGTGGATCAATCACAGTACCGTTAACATCCGCATATAAGGCATTTAGTGTAAAATCACGTCGCGCTGCATCTTCCTCAATAGATGAGCCAAACAGAACTTCCGCTCGACGCCCATCTGTTCTGACATCATTCCGAAAAGATGTAATCTCAAAATCTTGCGCTGCAATTTGAAAGGTCAGCGTTCCAAATGCCTCACCTGTGGGGATTATCCGAACATTCAGGGCTTTCGCAATTTCTCGCATTTGAGCGGGCGTTGCATCCGTCGCCAAGTCAACATCAGTTTGGCCATATCCCAATATTGCATTTCTGACACAACCGCCCACGTACAGCAATTGAAACCCAGCAAAGGAAAAGGCGGCAAAGGTTGGTGCAAGCTCGGATTGATTTATCGCTTTAGTTTCAATTTTCATGATGTATCCATCAACTCTGCAAAACCACGCAAGATACGCGCTGTTGCCCCCCAAATATAATAAGGTCCGTAGGGTACAACGTAATAGTTTCGGTTATGTCCAGCCCAGTGCCGACTTTGGACTTGAAAGTTCGGTAGGTGCAAAACATGCTGAAGGGGGACTTCAAAAACCTCCTCGACCTCCCCAGGGTTGGGCTGAATATCCCACCAATGTTGAACCCAGCCAATGATTGGCGTAATCTTAAAACCAGTCATCGTTCGGTGAATGGGTAATTGTCCTAAAACCTGGACGTTAGAAGCTTGCAGCCCCGTTTCCTCATTGGCCTCACGCAGAGCTGTCGCTACAATATCCAAATCGTTCACATCTCGCTTGCCGCCCGGAAAAGAAATCTGGCCAGGATGTATTTTGAGGTGCGCTGCACGTTTCGTTAAGAGAACATTCACACCACCTGGGCGTGTAACCAGAGCTATCAAGACCGCCGCATCTCGCAACTTTAAAACTTTAGGCTCTAATCCAATATTTAGATCAAAATCAGTGGAAGGATGCGTGACGCGGGCTAACGCCTGAGGGATTTTAGCTTTAAGAGTTATCATCTGCGTCCGCTGGTTTAGCTTCAAAACCTAAGGTCATTGGGTCAAAGGCATAATGTGCACCACAAAACTGACAATCAGCTGTGACTATATTAGCTGCAGTTGTCATGTGACCGATATCTTTCGCAGAATAAATCGACAGGCTTTGCCGTACACGGTCTTCTGAACATGAACACCCAAACTTCACTGGCTGGACAGCATAGATTCGCGGAGCTTCCTCATTAAATAAACGCAAAAGCAAGCGACTTGGGGAGATCGTCGGCCCAACTAATTCTAACTCTTCAACGGAATCAAGCAAGATGTTTGCCCGGCTCCAGTTTTCAATAGCATCGCCCGAAAGCATATCCCCCGCAGTAAGAAGTTCACCCTCACCTGAGCCCTCAACAGCCGACGCAACATGCTCGCCAGCCGTAGGCATGTGCTGAAGCATGATGCCACCTGCCCGCCAGCCACTATTACCGCTCACCTCTTGTGAGTACCCAAATGCCAAAGAAAAGCGCGTCGGTAGTTGTTCCGATTGCGCAAAATAAGCTTCAGCACAGGCCGATAGTGATCCTCCAGAAATTGGCGTGATGCCTTGATACGGGGTCATGTCCTCACCCTGATCTATCAATATGGCAAAATAACCCTTTCCAATTTGAGAAAAGCCGTCGGCTTTCAAAGCAATCACGTCACTGTCGTAGCTTGCATAAGCTCGAATACGAGCAGGATTTCCATCATCGATCGGGCCATAATAATCTGTAGCGATTAGTCGAATTGGGCCGTTACCTCGGACTTGAAGCGATAGCTTCCAGCGCAGCTTCATTGTTTGACCAATCAAAGCTGTAAGCAATGCCATTTCCGCCACAAGAGCTTCAATCACTGGCGGATAATCATGTTGTGCCAAAACTTGATCTAAAAGACCATCCAGTCGGGCAACCCGCCCTCGGATGTCGGATGCGTCCAGTTGAAACGGTAAAACTGTGTCATTCCAGCTAATTTCTTCAGACTGTGTCATTAATTCTTTCCATAGATTTGCCTTGCCATAACTTGTCCATATAAGCACGTCCAGACGGACACCAACCCCGGTAAAAAAATTGAAACGATTTGGCCCTAACCCTCATGCAGATATTAGGTATACACCTCGCCCAGGCGTTTATGCTATTTTACCCCTTAGGGGAAGAATACTAGCGACCTTTCAGGGTGGAATTCACAACGAATATCAATTGCCTGGCGGCGGCGTGGACCCTGGAGAACAGCCAATTTCAGCACTTCATCGAGAGGTTTTTGAAGAGACTGGTTGGCACATCGCAAAACCTAGGGTTTTCTATAGGTTTAAAAATTACGTTTTTATGCCTGATTATAATCTTTGGGCTGAAAAAATCTGCACGATCTACACAGCACAACCAATATACCGCCATTCAGAACCGATTGAACTAGATCACAACCCCGTTGAGCTATCCGTCAAAGACGCTCTTCGGCTCTTGGCCAATGCTGGAGATCGTGATGCCGTTTCGTATTTTTTAAAATGCACATGGGACCATTCAGTAAAAATTAATATACCCTAAATAATTAAGTCTACCATGGCTTCGTCATCAGTAATGTCACGAATTGACATTCCAGCATTTCCCAAACGCTCTGAGAGGCTCGCAAAGTTTTCTGGAGTGGTTGTTTCTAAACCCAATAAAACAGTGCCAAAGTTTCGTGCAGACTTTTTCAAATATTCAAACCGCGAAATATCATCATCTGGACCAAGAAGCCCTAAAAACTCTTTCAGGGCACCGGGACGTTGAGGTAGCCGCAATATAAAATACTTTTTAACACCGGAATACCTTTGAGCACGCTCTTTGACTTCCGGCAAGCGTTCAAAGTCAAAGTTACCACCTGACGATACACAGACAACTGTTTTACCAGAAATCTCCGCCTTTAGATCTTTTAAGGCATCCAAAGCTAAAGCACCCGCTGGCTCCAAAACAATGCCCTCTATATTTAACATTTCAAGAATTGTTGTACAAACACGATCCTCAGAAATAGCCAAAACATGGTCAGCCGGTATCCCCTTCAATTCTACAAATGTGTGCTTGCCAATACGAGCCACTGCCGCACCATCTACAAATGTATTTACATTTTCAATTGTTGTTGGTTCATTTGCTGCAACCGCAGCGGCAAGACTCATTCCACCTGAAGGTTCAACAAAATAAATATCTGTTTCAGGTGCCAGCTCCGCCAAAAGCCGGCGCGCAGACGCTGATAGGCCACCGCCGCCAACGGGCACAACCAGAATGTCCGGTGCACGTCCAAGTTGGTTTAATATTTCGTACGTAACTGTTGCCTGGCCCTCAATAACATCTTTATCATCAAACGGAGAAAGGAAATGGCCACCTACTTCTTCGCAATATTGCTGACTAGCTTGGAGCGTGTCATCAAAATAGTCTCCAACCAGACGCACCTCAACCCATTCACCTCCAAACATTTTTGTCTTATTAATTTTTTGCTGAGGCGTTGTTACTGGCATAAAAACTATGCCTTTTTTCTGCATGTACCGACACACGAACGCTACGCCCTGCGCGTGGTTTCCAGCACTGGCACAAACGAAAACATGCTTATTTTTCTGCTTCCCCATAGCGTTGTATGCGCCACGTAACTTATAAGATCGCACGGGAGACAAATCCTCCCGCTTTAACCAAATTTTAGCACCATAAATGTTCGATAAGTGATCATTAAGCTGCAGTGGCGTTTCTGGGAATAGTTCCCGCATGCGCTTTGTGGCCTCAGCGGCTCTGGAGGAAAAATCCATCATAGTTGATCCTAGTGCCTCAATCCAAATAAATGCGCAAGTTTTACGTAAACTCACGGTGCTCTATGGCCACGCCACAGATTGTTGTTACGACACTTAAATTAAACAGCATCACAAACTACAGAACTGCGCCAGCTACAAAAAAACAAATTATTAGAATTAATTGCAGTAAGCCTGCAAAAATGTTGGTGGCGAACGAAAAAAGTAAAAAAGACGGGAAAACCAATATTACTATCAAGAACCCAAAAACCTTCGTAACCACATGAGTTCCGGTGAAGTTGTCAAAACCTTCTAGTAAATAGGTTACCCCTCCAAGCAAAACCAGGACCAAAGCAATTGCGACTACAGTACAAATAATAAGGAAAAAGGACGCCTTTGCAGCACTTTCTAAATTACTCCATAGCATTTTCCATGCATGTCTAAAAATTTTGTAGCCATAATTATTTTCCAACAAACTTATGCCATTGAGTCTATTTAACCCCAACTTGCTTCACAAGAAAAAACCGGTTAGGAGCCGGCAGAATACACTTCAGTAAACGCAGATTGGAGCCGACATGTCCGCGCCGAAAAAAGTTGTTCTCGCCTACTCAGGTGGTCTCGATACGTCAATCATTCTCAAATGGTTACAGACCGAATATGGGTGTGAGGTTATAACCTTTACGGCAGACTTGGGACAGGGTGAGGAACTAGAGCCAGCAAGAGCTAAAGCTGAAATGATGGGAGCCTCCTCAATTTATATTGAGGATGTTAAGGAAGAGTTTGTACGCGACTTTGTATTTCCAATGTTCAGGGCAAATGCAATGTATGAGGGGCTTTATTTACTTGGCACATCCATTGCGCGCCCTCTAATCTCAAAACGATTGGTTGAAATAGCTGCCCTTGAAGGCGCTGACGCTGTAGCACATGGCGCAACTGGTAAAGGGAATGACCAGGTACGATTTGAATTAGCAGCGTACGCACTTAACCCTAACATTAAAGTGATTGCGCCATGGCGGGAGTGGGACCTATCCAGCCGCACCAAATTGATCAGATTTGCGGAGAAGCATCAAATACCAATTGCAACTGACAAGCGCGGCGAGGCGCCATTTAGTGTTGATGCTAATCTGCTGCATACTTCATCTGAGGGAAAAATACTTGAAGATCCAGCAGTTACTGCACCAGAATATGTCTATCAACGGACCGTTAGTCCTGAAAGCGCGCCTGATACACCCGAGCATATTGAAATTTATTTTGATGCTGGAGACCCAGTTTCCATCAACGGTGAAGCGATGTCACCCGCTAAAATACTCACTAAGCTAAACGAATTAGGTGGCAAGCACGGTATTGGCCGTCTTGACCTTGTTGAAGGTCGATTTGTTGGAATGAAATCAAGGGGAATTTACGAAACACCTGGTGGAACATTGCTATTGGAAGCACACAGGGGGATTGAGTCTATCACGCTCGACCGCGGCGCAGCACATCTAAAAGATGAATTGATGCCAAAGTATGCCGAGCTAATTTATAATGGTTTTTGGTTCAGCCCTGAACGTGAGATGCTACAAGCGTTGATTGATAAATCTCAGGAGCATGTAACGGGAACTGTTCGCCTTAAACTTTATAAGGGTTCTGCAAAAACAGTAGGACGTTGGTCAGACCACAGTCTTTATTCAGAAGCACATGTGACCTTTGAGGACGATGCAGGTGCATACGACCAAAAAGATGCAGCGGGTTTCATCCAGCTTAACGCACTACGTTTAAAGCTTTTGGCTGCACGTAAAAACCGACTGGGTTGAGCGCTTAAATAAGCGGAAAGCCCTTAACTATACTGCGCTGTAAGAATCCACCAATCTTTATTGGAGCTTTGAATAGTAACAATTTACAACCATTATTTCTTGAGCCTCTACTGCCTAAAACCTCAGCTTTAATTCAGAAAGCTGAGCGTATATTTCCATGGCAGGCCTCAATACTTCATCAAACTCAACGGCTAGAGTTGGAAGTGGTCCAGAGATTAACCCAAACTCTGTAGACTTGTGAACAGCGTCATACCAATGCGGCGCCCAAACCCCGTCTTCTTGCCTAGAACCAGATGGCCAATTTAACATTCGAGAATCAAACTCAATCCCCAGCACGGCACATAAATCGCTCAACGCAACTTTGGGTTGCTCCAGAATATCGTCACTATCAATAACAATGGGCGGTGTTCTACATACGGCTAAACAATGTTCAAAAATACGCTTCTGCTGCACAAATCCAAGATCATCAAGAGTTAAGCGTCCACGTTTTTTTGCATAGCTTGCAATCACTCTGGCAGGGTGTCGGATCAAGAAAACGTTTTCCTGTTGTGCAGTCCATTCAAGAGAAAACTCTGGTAGCATGTGATGCGTCATTAGCTTTTGATACCAAATTGTAAAACCATTCGATGGTTCTTTGGTTAGTCCAGCACTAATTAAATCAGGGTCCCACGGTTGGCTGTTTAAAATTTCTTCATTCATCGGGTGAACAACCCCTGAGTAGTGCAAGTATGCAGCATAATATGGCTCATCAACAATTGTGGTATCCATTCGATTTCCAAATGAATACATCATCGAAGTCGAAAGGTTACGCGGCCCTGACCACATCGAAATTCTCATTCTGTCAACTTCTTGATCAGGTTCTTGTATAACCCCCTCAGACGATTTGTAACTGGACCCATTTCCCCATCACCAATGGGCCGCCCGTCGATATCAATAACAGGTGTTTGAGCACCAAACGTGCCCGTTAAAAAAGCCTCTTCGGCGCCGTAAGTATCGACCAAGCTAAAATTACGCTCATAAACAGGGATTTCATTTTCTCGACACAGATCAATCACTTTTTGCCGGGTTATACCATTCATGCAGTAGTCACCGGTGCTTGTCCAAACAGCTCCCTTACGCACGATAAAGAAATTGCAAGCGTTAGTTGTGTTAACAAAGCCATGCGTGTCCAGCATCAAAGCTTCATCCGCACCAGCTTTTTCAGCAGCAATGCAGGCTAAAATACAATTTAGTTTTGAGTGGGAATTTAGCTTTGGGTCTTGCGTCATTGGCAAGCCACGCAAATGAGGCACTGTTGATAGGCGGATGCCACGTGGGTGGCTGGGGGTTGAGTGCTCCATAATGATCGTGAATGTTGGACCAGATTGTGACAAGCTTGGGTGTTGAAATGGACGAACCTTAACTCCGCGCGTTACCATGAGACGAGCGTGGGCGTCATTATGCATTTTATTTGCCGCCTGCGTGTCCAGAAGAGCTTTAACCACACCACTCCGGTCCAAACGTAAATCAATGTCTACAGCCCTAGCGGCTTCAAACAATCGATCCATATGCTCATCTAGAAAAGCCCACTTTCCATTATAAAGCCTTAGCCCCTCCCAAACCCCATCACCCAACATAAAACCACTATCGTAGACACTTACAACAGCCAGTTCCTTTGGCACTATAGTACCATTTAAATATATTTGAATGTTCGCGTTACGAGCATCTTCTGCAGCTTGATGGGTTGTTACATAATCTGACATGAATCAAACCGTAGGCTGTACAACAATCAACGCCAAGGGGTAAAATGCTACTGGCGCCATCAAAGAATAGTTTGTTTTTCTACTTTGCCTAGAAAATATTTGTGGGTGCGTTTGAGGGGGCCCATAATCAGAAATATTTAAAAATTGCTGACCTATCAGTTGGGTCACAGACCTTTAGAGATTTCCCCACCCCACAAAACCTCTAAGGCTTAAATGCTTGGACTTCTTCCAGAGTGGGAATTGCATCAGCAGTCCCTGCTCTTGTTACCTGTAAAGCGGAGGCTTTATTGGCTATATTCAAGGCTTCTTTTGGATCGTCACCTTGGGAAAGCCTACCAATGAAATAGCCACAAAAAGTATCACCCGCGCCAGTTGTATCGACAACATTGACCGAATGGCCCCCAACGAGCGACACAGTTTCAGATACAAAGTCATGGTAAGCGGCCCCTTGGGCGCCGTATGTGATGAGCATTGCCCCCACGCCCAGATCTTCTAAATTTATAAGGTCTCGCGCTTCAATGAGCGAAGCTGCCTCATGCTCATTCACACACAGGATATCAACGCAGTCGATAACCGAAGCCACCATATCAGCATCAAACGGAGCGGCTGAGTAAACTACGCTCGCCCCCTTAGTTTTAGCAAGAGCCGCAGCCATACGTTGCTGTGATGTTTCATTTTGCAACACCAGCCAGTCTTGCGGGCCAATCTCACTAAGCCAGCTAGAAACCATATCTGAGCTGATTGTAATATTTGTTCCTGGGAAAAGGGTAATTGCGTTTTCACCATCTGGGGCGATGCTGATAATTCCATGACCCGACGCGCCATCAAGTTGCACAACACCCGAGGTATTAACACCCAGGCTGCGCAGTCGTGCTGTAAGCCATGCACCATCTTCACCAACTGCACCAATATGTAAAACCTCAGCACCCGACATTCTGATCGCAACAGACTGGTTTGCACCCTTGCCTCCCAATCCTTTTTCAAGGTGGGTTGCTGCCAATGTTTCTCCAGGCGCTGGAATGTGTGGGACCTGATATAGATAATCAGCGTTGATTGAGCCCAGGTTATAGACAGTCATCGAATATTACATGCGGCAATAACAGCCATGTTCAGAATATCACTCACGGAAGATACCGTCGAGCAAATTTGTATTGGCTTATCGATCCCAGTTAAGATCGGCCCAATTACAGTTGCTCCACCCATTTCCTGCATTAACTTAACAGAAATAGATGCCGAGTGTCGTGCTGGCACAACCAGGACGTTTGCTGGTCCAGTAAGGCGACTGAATGGGCATTTTTTCATTTCCTCAACATTCAAGGCAACATCAACGGCCATTTCGCCTTCATATTCGAAGTCGACACCGCGCTTTTGTAATATGCGGGGTGCAATATGCATTTTTTCAGCCCGTTCAGAAACAGGATATCCAAAAGTCGAGAAACTGACAAAAGCAACACGTGGATCAAGGCCTAGGGCGCGGGCGACGCTCGCCCCACGCTCTGCAATATCAGCCAAATCGTTTTCATCGGGCCATTCATGCACCAGAGTGTCTGCAATCAGGACGATTTTACCTTTTGACAATACTGCCGTCACACCAACGGCACCATCGTGTGGGCCGACGTCATAAACATGGTTAATCAAATCTAAAACATGGGCAGATTTACGCGTCACACCTGTGACTAACCCATCTCCATGACCGTGAGCCAACATAAGAGATCCAAAAACGTGACGATCCCGAGCCGCTAGGCGATGCACGTCTGTCTGGTCAAAGCCTTTGCGATGCAAACGTTTGTAAAGATACTCTTTATATGTATCCAAATGCTCAGTCTTGGCGGCATTCACAATCTGAAGCTCTCCGACAGCATCGCCGAGACCCGCAACTTTAAGCTGAGCGTGAATATCAGCTTCACGGCCAACAACAATAGACTGACCAAAGCCCTGACGTTGATATTGAACGGCCGCACGCAAGACACGTTCATCATGGCCTTCAGAGAAAATCATACGTGCTTGAGATGATCTTGCACGGGCATTTATGCCACGCAGTATGCTGGCTGTGGGGTCCATGCGAGTTTTCAAAGACAGCTCATAGCCATCCATATCCACAATTGGACGTCGCGCCACACCTGTGTCCATGCCAACACGCGCAACGGCAGGTGGAATGCGGTAAATCAAACGTGGGTCAAACGGTGTGGGAATGATATAATCACGACCAAAGCTTAACTTAGTACCATAGGCCAGTGCCACTTCCTCTGGAACCTCTTCCCGCGCCAGAGCCGCCAATGCTCTTGCACAGGCAATTTTCATTTCATCATTGATAGCGCGCGCATGAATATCTAATGCGCCACGAAACAAGTATGGAAAACCCAAAACATTGTTTACCTGGTTCGGATAGTCAGAACGGCCTGTGGCCACAATCGCGTCAGGACGCACCTCTTGGGCCTCTTCTGGTGTGATCTCTGGGTCAGGGTTTGCCATTGCAAATATAACGGGATTATCTGCCATCGCCTTAACCATCTTTTGTGTCACTGCACCTTTAACCGAAACTCCAAGGAATACGTCTGCTCCAACCATAGCTTCTTCAAGGCTGCGCAATTCGGTAGTAATTGCATGTGCTGACTTCCACTGGTTCATACCTTCTGTACGACCCTGGTATATTACACCCTTTGTGTCACAGACCACACAATTATTATGATTGGCCCCCATAGCCTTAAGTAGCTCGACACACGCTATTCCAGCAGCACCTGCCCCATTAAGAACAATTTTTACATCTTGAATTTTTTTTCCCGACAGGTGCAAAGCGTTAATCAAACCTGCGGCGCAAATAACAGCTGTTCCGTGTTGATCGTCGTGGAACACAGGAATATCCATGCGCTCTTTAAGTGCCTGCTCAATTATGAAGCATTCCGGTGCTTTTATATCTTCGAGGTTGATCCCACCAAAGGTTGGCCCCATTAGTTCAACCGCTTTAATAAACTCGTCTGGGTCCTCAGTATCAAGTTCAATATCTATTGAGTTCACATCTGCAAAGCGTTTGAATAAAACAGCCTTACCCTCCATGACAGGTTTACTACCTAAAGCCCCCAAATTTCCTAATCCCAAAACGGCCGTGCCGTTAGAAATTACTGCGACAAGGTTACCTTTGTTTGTATAGTCATAAGCAAGCTCTGGGTTCGCAGCTATCCGCTCACATGGGACTGCCACACCTGGCGAATACGCAAGAGATAAATCACGTTGCGTTGTCATAGGCACTGTCGCAGTAATTTCAAACTTACCAGGAGTTGGTTCCATGTGGAAGGCAAGCGCGTCTTCGTCAGTTACTTTATTATTAGCCATATCGACGCTCCTATTTTAAATTTCTTTCTACTCTGCGAACAAAGCGACGACAACCGCTTCCTTTTACTGCTCGCGTTGCTTAAACTTGATGTAAAGTGGAGTTTCTTGTGGCCAAATCTGAAAATGCTGTCACCCCAATGATGGTACAGTTTATAGAAATAAAGTCCGAATACCCAACCGCACTGCTATTCTACCGCATGGGTGACTTCTACGAGTTGTTTTTTGATGACGCTGTTGCAGCAGCTCAGGCACTTGATATAGTTCTTACAAAACGTGGCAAACATCTTGGAGAAGATATTCCAATGTGTGGCGTTCCTTACCATGCAGCAGAGAGTTACCTACTAAGCCTTATTCGAAAAGGGTTTCGTGTTGCGGTCTGTGAACAGCTCGAAAGCCCAAAAGAGGCAAAATTGAGGGGTGCAAAATCAGTTGTAAAAAGAGGTGTCGTGCGACTTGTCACCCCTGGAACCCTTACCGAAGACAGCTTACTGACCCCTCGACAATCAAACTTTTTAGCAGCTTTTGCAGAAATTCGTGGCGAGGGTTGTTTGGCTTGGGTTGATATTTCAACTGGAGATTTACGTTACCGCCCATGTCCAAGCGTGCGCCTTGGCCCTGAACTTGCTCGTCTTGCACCAGCAGAAATTTTAATTTCAAAAAACTCTGAAACAGGTGTTTACGATGTTATTTCAGATGCTGGCGTAGCTTTTACTGAATTGCACCAAAAAGCCTTTGATAGCATAAGGGGTCGCGCTCAAGTTTCTAAAGCTTATGGTGTTTCAACCCTTGATGACTTTGGGGGTTTGGACCGATCCAGCATCGCTGTGTTGGGGGCTTTGGTTGAATATTTGGATACGACACAAAAAGGCCAGCTTCCACTTTTAAGAAAGCCCGTTTGTGAATCAAGTAATGACTTTGTGGCCATTGATGCCGCCACGCGCAAAAACCTTGAACTAACCGAAACCTTGGCTGGCGAGAAAAAGGGGTCTTTGCTTTCTGTTGTGGATCGAACAATCACCGGCGCTGGCGCGCGCCTTTTGTACCATAGAATAACAACTCCATCACAAAACCTTGAGATAATCGAGGGCCGAGCCTCAGCTGTTCAGTTCTTTTGTGAAAATAGTGGATTAAGGCTTTCTGTGCGCTCCACGTTAAAGCAAATGCCTGATATTGAACGGGCACTTAGTAGGCTAGCTTTGGGGCGCGGAGGTCCTCGGGATCTAGGCGCCCTAAGCAATGGATTGATCCAAGCAACTAAAGTTGAGGGCCTTTTAAAGACTCAGATCCTTCCAAATCTACTTTCCAGGGTTACGGTCGACCTATTAGGCCATGATAATCTGTGTTCTGAGCTAGACAGCGCATTAGTGGCGGAACCTCCTCATTTGGCACGTGATGGCGAGTTTGTAGCAGCGAGCTACTCAGCGACATTAGATGAGATCAAATCCCTCCGAGATAAAGCACGTTCTGTGATCGCCAGACTGCAGGCCAAATATGCCAGTGCATCCAGTATTTCAACGTTAAAAATTAAACACAACAATGTTCTTGGTTATTTTATTGAAACTACGGCAGCTCATGCCCAGCGCATGCTTGCAGCTCCTTTATCTGAGACGTTTATTCACCGCCAAACTACAGCCAACGCAGTACGCTTCACTACCGTCGATTTGGGGGAACTAGAAACCAAAATCTTAAACGCCGCAGGAAAAGCGATTGAACTTGAGTTAGAAATCTTTGAAAACCTACGTAACTCAGTTTTAGAGCATGCAGGGCACCTGCAAGCTTTAGCAACCGCTATTGCTGAAATTGATGTGTCTTCCAGTTTAGCAGAGCTTGCAATGAATGAAGGTTGGGTGAGGCCAACCTTAAACAACAGTCGCAACTTTAACGTAGCACAGGGTCGGCATCCCGTTGTAGAAGATGCGCTCAAAGTGCAGTCTTCTGCGGTTTTTGTGGCGAACGACTGTAATCTAAGCGGTACGGCGGACACAATTTGGCTTTTAACGGGTCCAAACATGGCAGGTAAATCGACCTTTCTACGCCAAAATGCTCTCATAGCACTCTTGGCGCAGGCTGGCTCATATGTTCCAGCTGCGCATGCAGAAATAGGTATAGTTTCACAAATTTTTAGTCGCGTTGGGGCGTCTGATGATTTGGCCCGTGGAAGATCCACATTCATGGTCGAGATGGTAGAAACTGCTGCAATTTTAAATCAAGCTGATGACAGAGCATTAGTTATCTTGGATGAGATTGGACGAGGGACATCGACTTATGATGGGCTCTCGATTGCCTGGGCAACTCTCGAACACTTACATGATGTAAACAAATGTCGCACGGTTTTTGCGACACATTATCATGAGCTAACACAAGTTTCTAAAAAATTGAAGCACGTCGAAAACGCCATGGTCACAGTTCGGGAGTGGCAGGGTGATGTTATATTTTTGCATGAAGTCAAGAAGGGCGCTGCGGACCGATCCTACGGTATCCAGGTAGCAAGGCTTGCTGGCTTACCTCAATCAGTTCTGCAGAGAGCCAGCTTAGTCTTGGAGGCACTAGAGCAAGGTGAACGGGAGGGAACAGGAGCGCGAAAAGCGCTTATAGATGACCTACCTTTGTTTTCAGCCGTTGCTTCACAGGCACCCCAGAAACCCAATATTTTTGAAGATATTATATCAAGCGTTCAACCAGACACTTTAAGCCCTAAGGCAGCGCTAGAATTGGTTTATGAACTTAAGTCTCATATAAAAAACATATGAAAATCTTGTACTTTTGAGAACCAGGGTGGCTCTCAAAAGTAGTGTTTTTTAGATTTTAGTTACACAGAACCTAGTCTGTCATTGAAGATACACCTACCTGTGCTGGACGCAAAAGGCGATCATGTAACATAAAGCCTTCCGATAAGACCTGAATAATCTCACCTGATTTTGTTCCCGGAAGTGGGGCTTCAAACATAGATTCATGATCTTGCGGATTAAATTTATCGCCCACTTCAGTGACTATCGGTTCGATACCGTGCTTTTTAAACACACTGATAAGCTCGCGCATTGTCAACTCGACGCCCTCTATTAATGCAGAGGCAACCGCTCTTTGCTCATCTGTTGCCGACTCTAGGCCGCGCTTCAAATTATCGTAGATTGGCAACAAATCACGCGCCAGCTTTGAACCACCGTAGTTTTCAGCTTCGCGGCGATCACGTTCACTGCGTTTGCGTGAATTTTCGGCGTCCGCTAGTGCGCGCATCCACTTGTCTTTTAGGTCATCACGCTCTGCACGTAATTCATCTAACTCAAGCTCTTCGTCGGTGTGTTCATCTTCACCAAACACTTCTTCTTCTGCAAGGCTTATATCCTGCAAGAAATTATCTTCATTTTCCATCGCCATCTCGACCTAACTCCGATCAGATAAAACGCGCCCAACCATCTGGGCCGTATAATTTACAATTGGTACTATCCTGCCGTAATTGAGACGGGTAGGTCCAATTACGCCAACAGCCCCAATAACCTTTCGGTCAGCGTTCATATAGGGAGAAACAACCAAAGATGAACCCGAAAGTGAAAAAAGTTTATTTTCAGAGCCTATAAAAATGCGTACGCCCTCGCCAGTTTCCGTTAAATTAAGGAATTCTACTATATCTTGCTTACGTTCTAAGTCATCAAATAATACTCGAACACGATTCAAATCTTCAGCTGTGCCGTCATTTTCTAATAAGTTCGAGCGGCCACGCACTATCAAACGTTCATCACTGCCTCCCGCATCCTGCAAAACTGCGACACCTGATTCCACCAAGGCTGCCGTCAATGTATCAATTTCGGTTCGGTGATGCGAAATTTCGGCAGAAATGCTACCCTGAAGTTCTTGGAGGGTTTTACCCTGTCCAACAGCATTTAGAAAGTTAACAGCTTCGCGCATTTGACTTGGGGTTTGACCCGTAGGAGGTCGAAAAACGCGATTTTCAACTTCGCCATTTGCGAAAACCAAAACCGCTAAAGCTCTATCCTGGGCAAGAGACACAAATTCGATATGTTTGATTGGTGCGGACTTCTTTGGTGCCAAAACAAGAGATGCGCTCTGAGTAAGCCCTGAGAGCGCGCTAGATATACGGTCCAGAAGGTCCGTTACATTACCATCATTGCCAATCGTTGAGGCAATTTTGCGTTGATCTTTTTCATCTGGATCCCCCACCTCCATAATCCCATCAACAAACATCCGTAGTCC
>JAPKEA010000630.1 GCA_028822275.1 Planktomarina sp.
TTGGATTATGTTAGAAAATAATCATTATCAGCATGAGTTGGGTTTGATAAACGCAGAACTCTGAAATCAGATACAGGGAAGAATTAGCGGGCGATGGTCGCAGTGTCACTTGCGACATATGGCTTTTGGGGAGACCGCGCTTAGTAGTTTTAGAGACTATTTAGATAATCTGCCAGACAATTGCGCAGACTAAGCTATGAAAAGCTTAGATTAGAGATATGGATTCTTGCTAATGCTTAGAAAAGCAGCGCAGAGTTATTAGTTAGCAAACAATTTTTTTATAAGGGCTACAGCTACTCGCTGATCTCTATAACGAGTGGTTTTGCCGAATAAACAATTAATCCAGTCTCAATTACTGTATACCCAAAGAAAATGTTTAGCGTGGCTGACGACACCCCTATAGGTCCAGCGACAAATTCGTCAAGCACCATGAGATCTTCTATCCCATTAAGCGGCTTCGGCTCAATAGAACCGACTAAAACCGGTTTACTCATATCCAACCCAACAAATTGACCTGCTGAGTTCACCTGAAAAGTGCCTAATGATCCTGCCTCTACTATTATGTGGGTAATTCCAGTTTTCCCAATATGCTCCGCTGCGACATTAATAGTCCCCTTTGCGGTAATAGCATCATTTGGTTTGAACTTCGTTTTAAACCCCAGCTCGATATCTTTTATAGCGCCGGCTAAAATTTTTGCTGAATAAGAATTTTTGTCGGATGCCACTGTCGGAAGAGCTGGGCGTACAGGTGAAAATTTTTCCATCTGATAGCGAACAACTTTCATTGCACCAACCGAATCAGCACCGCTTACAGAATCAGAGCGATCAACTCCACAGGCAATTCCCAATGTAACATAACCACAATCTGACCGACTAGGGTCCGAAAACCGGTTTATTCTGGTTGCGCTAAATTTGTCAAAATAGGCCATCATAGTAGCAAAGTTAAAGTCTTCGCCATGGCCTGTAGCCCATGCGAATGATTCTTTGCTTTTGTCTTGCCTTCTGGAATGCGCCAAACTAAAAAGATGGCCAAGCTCATGCGGTAGAGTCGTCCTTTTCCAGGATTCATCGTTTATATATTGATGCACAAAGACAGTTCTATTGTGAGGCGCAATAAAACCTCTCTGATTGCCACCGGATATCGCCGCGCCCGCAGTAGGGTCCCCACCAGCGGGGCCATCTAGTATCACCACCAAATCTGCCCCATGTAATGCTCGAATTTTCTCACTAACGCGCCATTGGTTTGTATTTTTACGCCCATACTCAGCAAGAACTGTCATAGTATCATTCCATTTTTGATCAGGGCTGCAATGAGAGGCATCGCAGTTATTTACATAGTCTAAGAGCTGGTAGTGGACAATATTAAATTTAACTCCTGTATTACTGCCGCTAAATATTTCATTAACGTAAGTAAATTCACTATTAATTTGCGTTTCAGGGTAGCTAGAAAATTCTGTATTGAAATTAGAGGTGTAGAGTACCGCCACATCAATTACTACATCTTCTTCACGAGTAGAGTTGCTGTCACTCGGATCTGTTTTAAGTAATTTTTCATTAAAATCAGTGACACCATCCGAGTCAGCATCGTTAAGAT
>JAPKEA010000191.1 GCA_028822275.1 Planktomarina sp.
CGCTGCCTCATGCATCATACTGTGGGTAAAGTTGCACTGGAGAGTTGAACCCGCGGGGATTAGCACCGCTTGCTGGCTGGAATACAAAAATACAAAGCCCATTCGCTGTGACTAAGCCGCATTTAGGCACTGCAAAAGTTAATGTTGCGCCATTATTTGGGTGTCAAAAGTGAACCGGACGCTTGTCGGAAGCATAGCAGCATTTGCAATCCGCGGCACGTTTGAAAAATCTTTGACGAATGGGTGGCCTCGTGATGGCTCAAGCCAAGTTAGCAGCATAAAATGGGAGGTATCTGTCGCACTGAATTTATCTTCCAGTCTCCATTGGGTGCCACCAATCTAGTTATTAATTTTTATGATTGAGGTGAAAGGCATTGATGAATTGAATTAAATGTCCATAGCTAGAGTGGTTTAGTTTATTTGGATCAAGGAAATATCCGATGTTCAATGCAAAAGCAGCCTTACTGCGCAGCCAAGTTTTTGCGAAGGAATTTGGCCTTCAAGCCCCAATTCTGCTCGCGCCTATGGCAGGTGCAACCCCTCCCTCTTTATCGATTGCCGTGGCGAATGGTGGCGGCATGGGAGCATGCGGCGTGTTAATGATGACCCCAGACCAGATAGCGTCTTGGGTTCATCAGATGCGATCTGGCTCAAATGGCGCATTTCAACTTAATACATGGGTACCAGATCCTAAGCCAGAGCGAGACCGCGAACGTGAAGCTGAAATCTGTCAGTTTCTAAACAAATGGGGACCAGAGGTGCCAGACGCGGCCGCCGATGCCCCTTTTCCGGACTTTGACAGTCAATGCGACGCCATTCTCAAGGCAGGGCCAGCGGTTGTTTCATCAATAATGGGCCTCTATCCTGCCGAACTGGTTGCCCAACTAAAAGTGCGAAAAATTAAGTGGTTTGCAACAGTGACCACGGTTTCTGAGGCCCTTGAGGCTGAAAAAGCGGGCGCAGATGTGATAATTGCGCAAGGCATGGAAGCTGGCGGACACCGGGGGGCCTTTGTAGCATCTCAAGCGAGCAACATGATTGGGCTTTTTTCGCTTTTGCCTGCGGTGGTTGATGCCGTTGAGGTACCAGTCATCGCGACAGGCGGCATTGGCGATGATCGCGGTATAGCCGCATCCCTCATCCTTGGCGCATCAGGCGTTCAAATTGGAACTGGGTTTCTGCGAGCACCAGAGGCTTCCATCGCATCCGCATGGTCAGACGCTATTGGGCGTGCAGCTCCAGAAGACACAGTCGCCAGTCGGGTATTCTCAGGCAGGCTCGGACGCAGTTTGCGCACGGAGTATACCAATGCGGCGACCTCGCCACTCGCACCTGATCCAGCGCCCTATCCAATCCAGCGGAACCTGACACAGGCGATGCGTGAGGAGGCTGTTGCATCAAATGACTTACCCAAAATGCAAGCATGGGCAGGTCAATCCGGCAGGCTTGCACAGGCAATTCCTGCGAAAGAAATAGTTAACAAACTTTGGAATGGCGCCCAATTTATTTTAAAAAATTGATCAAATCAGCACATCTAATTTGCGATCATCGGCTTGGCCATAACCAACGGGTGCTCAATCCGCACTAAGGCTGTAGTCTTCGTCAGACACCTTTTCCAGCCAGTCGGCCACGTGTCCATCCAGCGCTTCTTGGATAGCGATGTGGACCATGCTGTTGCTGGCTGTCGCCCCATGCCAGTGTTCTTCACTTGGAGGTATCCAGACGGTATCACCCGTTTGTATAAGCCTTGGTTGCTGACCTCTCAGGCCAACAAGGCCAACACCGCTGACCACGTGCAATGTCTGTCCGAGTGGATGCGTGTGCCATGCTGTGCGCGCGCCCGGTTCAAACGCTACACTCAATACCCGAACTCTCGCTGGTCCGGGAGCCTCAACAATAGGGTCTTGCCAAACAGTGCCCGTAAACCAGTCAGACGATGCTTTCTTTGTGGGCCGTGATCTGGCTTTCATAATTTTCATCAATATCCTCATCCATCCAATGTTTCTTTTTTAACGGTAAACCAACTTCAGATACTTTGGAATAGTTTGAAATTCCCGGACGGGCCGAACCCGGAACAAAGGTCGACATTGGGCTATGGCTGAGCCAAGTAACCTTTGGGTTATTCTGGTTTTTTACCACCACGCATGAGGGTAAACCTATCAAGAGAATAGTAATTACCAAATGCAGCTGTAACCGCATCATAGAACCGTGCCCCATCCTTTTTGAGCAGGTGTGCGTTTTCACAGTTTGACCGCGTTAGGCAATTAATTCCGCTCATTGGCTTGGCGTTTTGACTGCGATTTTAATGTTGAGGTGTTTGACTTTTGCGTCGGTAATTTATTAAAGAGCAGTCGTGCAGAGCCTGAGCGGGGTTGGTTTGATGCCCACACGACCTAAACCTAACCGATCCGTGCGCAACCATCAGAGTGGTAGCTGCAGACGTGCATCAGCAGGTCTATTCGCTCCTTAGATAGGGTTAACTCCACACCCCTGAAAGACTTTGCGCAGTGGGCTGTAGGGCGGACTTGTGAGGGGCTTTCGCCCCTGTGGCTTGGAATGTGTCGTGAAGCAAACAAAACAGCTCTAAGACCGGTATATTGATGGTCTCGATGGTTTCTAAACGTCGCCCATTGTTCACAACGCGCCTTCAGCGCTCAAAGCCATGGTCGCCATTATAATTTAGAGAGGCATCATGGCGCCGTTCCACAAAGGCTTTCTTGGCGATTTCAGCGAGGACTAAGTTGAGGGTCGGCATTTTAGAGATCTGAAAACGATTGCTTTTTATGAAAGCTCACAAGTGATAAAGCAATTTGTAGATGAGCAGTCTTAATCCGGGAAAGCGTAATGCAAATTCAGACCATTGCCGAAGAGGTATTTGAGGCGGCGCGTTCAGTAACGCAGATTGAGCCGTTTTCAAACCGGGGGATACATTTTTCTCAGGCGGAGGCGTATGCGGTTGCCCAGAAGGTTGCGGACATGCGAGGAGGAAAAATACTAGGTCGTAAAATTGGCTTTACCAATCGGTTGATCTGGCCAATTTATGATGTCCATGAGCCAATGTGGGCGACTATGACCAATGAAACAGTGGAATATACTGAGACCAATCTTGCAGTTGTTAGCCTTTCTAAATTCTGTGAACCTCGAATAGAGCCCGAAATTGTTATTGGTTTTAGCAAAGCACCACCGCCACGCGCGACTTTGGAAGAGATTGCTGGATGTGTTGGCTGGATTGCTGCCGGCTTTGAAATTGTCGACTCCATTTATCCGAATTGGGGCTTTTCATTGGGCGACACTATTGCTGCTGGCGGGTTACATGGGAAACTGGTTGTTGGGCACAAACGAATTCCTCCCCAAGATTTAATCCAGCGTCTGAACGACGTAAAAGTTATTTTGTCATTAGACGGTAAAATTAATGAACGTGGTCAGGGATCTAACGTGCTTGATGGTCCGATCTCTGCTTTGCATTATTTGCAGCACGGAATCGCACAGTATGACATTGAGGCTGATCTTAAATCTGGCGATATTGTGACAACCGGTACGCTTACAGACGCGAAACCTATTTCCCCGGGTCAGCTTTGGAGCGCTAACTTCGAAGGTTTGGAAACAATGCCTCTGGAAGTTACATTTACCAAGTGAACCTATCAGTTGGCTGGCGCTGTAAATTCAATTACGGACAGTACCATTAATCCAGTAAGTGCGGTGCGTAGTTTATTGGGCAATATTGTTTTTGAGCAGTAATTCAAAGACAAAATAGGAGGTGGAGTTGACAGTTCGTATCATAACTTGGTGCTTGTTTTATGCCTGTACACTTGTTGCAGCAGCAGGCGCGTTTTGGTTTGTTGGCGGTTTAAATGCAAACAGTTGGGTTGCACCAAGCATTGCTCCACCTACGTGGGTTTTCGGGCCTGTTTGGACATTACTATACTTAATGATTGCAACCAGCGGATATCGGATAATTCGTGCAGAGCGCAGCGACCTCAAGGGCGTTGCATTCGGTTTATGGGGACTGCAAATGTGTTTGAATACGCTTTGGACTCCAGTTTTCTTCGGAGCTTTCGATCTGCAGGGCTCTTTGATTGTTATCATAGCCTTGTGGCTGACCATAGGGGCCTATTGTGGCGTTAGTTTATTCATTGATCGCAAAGCCAGTTATTTATTCTTGCCTTATTGGGCATGGGTCACATTCGCCACGATTTTAAACTACAGTTATATGGTCTTGAACCCAATGGCACTTGGCGCTCCAGCTTAATTTTGATCTCTGCGTAGAAACCACACAATTGGATTTACACCGCGTTCACACCCTTTGGGGTTTGGAAAAAAACGTTTCAAAGGTGAAAGTTAATCGTTGCAATAACAGAGAGGACAGGCAGTTTAGCCGCCCAGTTGAGTGCGCATAGCTTGATAAGCAACTGTAGTAGCCACGTTTGCTAAGTTAAGCGATTTAACAATAGGACTGCGCATCGGAACGTGGAATGTTCGATCGTCCATTCCTTCTAATATCGCACTTGGCAGACCGTTTGATTCACATCCAAAAATCAAGTAACCGTCCTGCTTGTAGTCTGGGGTGTAAAAGCTCTGCGCCCCATATTCTTCAAAGAAATACAAGCTTTCGCGTAATGGCCTGCGATTGTCTAAAAAGCTTTTCCAGTTTTCATATTGGCTGAGCTGAACGTGCTTCCAGTAACGTGTTCCAGCGCGTGTCACCGTTTTCTCGGTAATGGAAAAACCGTAAGGTTTTATCAGAATTAACTCCAAATCTAACGCGACACAGGTCCGTCCTATTGCACCAGTGTTGTGTGGAATTTCAGGCGTCACCAATACTATTTTAATGCGTGGGTCGGACATTGGAAAAGAGAACTTTCTATAGCATGAGAGTAAAATTAAACTGGCGATACTGGTCTGTTAACCTAACTCACGGAACTATACCAACGTGTCCTTCAACATCTTCATTTCTCTTATAGCATAACGTACTGAGCCGTAACGCTCACATGCCAATAATCCTACAAAAAATATCTACCTCGGACCGTTCCCAGAATTATAGGTGAAAATTGTCGTCGGTTAGTCGCCAGAGTCATATTCACGAACTTCGCAATCGGCCATCGAAAACCCCGCCAATTCTCTGAAGACGTCTCCGTGGCCAACAATTGCTAAATTAATTTCTGATATCTTGTTAATTTCTAATCCAAAGCTTCTTATGCGTTATTGGAAAATTTCCGTTGGCTCTACTGGCACACCATTTTTATTCACTAGTCCCTGATGCCACCATGTCTCATCTAAGCAGCCAAAATACAGGTTCGGGAATTTCATCTGCAAAGTGGTTGGAGAGCGGCCCATGTCACAACTGTGACTTAGAAGCTCGCGGTGGTCTGCTATCACTTTTATCGGCGTAGTATCTTGGAAAATTGTAAGTGCGGTTTGAATGGC
>JAPKEA010000192.1 GCA_028822275.1 Planktomarina sp.
AGGAGTTGTTCAAGAGCAGCAACTTGGTCCATTCCACCACTGATTCAGAGAAATCATCTCAGCGCCACGAAATTCAGACCACAACAGAAAATTCATGCGCCCAATGGCCAAGGAGACTCACATCAAAACTGACAAAAAAATCCGTTGGCGGCTGGGGTTCTTGGGAGTTACGACGACTCTTAAATTCTTGTAAAGACAAACTTTAGAAATTTAGCGACAGGTCTCTGTGAACCGCGGTGCAAGAAGCTAAGTAAAGGGCCTGTTCTCGGCTCAGCGCATCTTGCTGGCGTGTTCCAATCGTCCGACTCAGAGCGGTTATGTAGCTGTCTATATCGTTGCCAAGCACGCCTTCAGCTGCGGCACGCCATTTAAGTTGCGAACTATAGACTTCCAGCACTTTCTCAAAGTCCTTTAAGGCTTTTTTTCGATCCAGCTTCCTCTTACCCAAGGACTTTTTGACTATGCCCAACTGTTTTTTGACATCGTTTGTTCCTTCAACCCCACGTACTATACGTTCCATATTTTTTACAGCTTTTTCTGCTTCGGGTAAAGGAGCTGTTTTTATAATAGAATTCAGCTCTTTAAGAGGGCCTTGTAGCGCTCTATAGGATTTTGTTGAAGCCAAAATTAATGCAACTTCACTTGCGGCTTCATATGCGTCATCAGCCGCTCGGCGATACTCATTACGAGCTTTGGTTTCAGAATCAACCAGCTTTTTAAAGGTATCATAATCTTTGTTCCAAGATACAGGGATTTCCGACTTTAGTTGGGCAAGTTGAGTTTCATGTGTAGATATGTCTTCTTGCAAAAGATCTCGTTGCGCTGAGAAGTTAGAACCTTTTAAACGCCCAAACTCTTTTTGAGCTGCTTTCATTTCTTCTGTCGCCCTACGTATCCTCTTTTCAAGACCTCGGACTTTGACTAGGACTGGCCTGAACTTATCTTCCGCAGCAACAACAGCAATATGGCTGTCTTTGATCTCAGCAAGAGCGGCAACAGCGTTTTTTGCACTTTCAATTGAACCTGAGATTGAAAGTCGCATGAATTTAGGCAAGCCATCGGTATCTATCAATTTTGCAGTTTCTATAGCCGAGAGTGTCGCTCCATTTTCGTTTTTGATGCGATCCGTCACAAATTGGTCAAGACAAAATTGAAATCTTGGATTTCGAGGTGGAGGCGCAGTTTCAGCAAGATAATTTGCTCTGTTTGGTAAATAATTCACAAGTTGAGGATAGCTGCCAACGACTACTAATGCTACCAATTGCAAGCAAATAAATGGAATAACACCACGATACATTTGCATCGTTTTAACCACAGCGGGTGCGACTCCACGCAAGTAGAACAGTGCAAATCCGAAGGGAGGGGTGAGGAATGAGGTTTGAATATTCAAACCTATCATAACGCCTAGCCAAACAGCTGTGATATTAGCACCCGGGTCTGCCAGTAGAATGGGCGCCACTATTGGTACAACAACCACGGCTATTTCGATAAAGTCTAAGAAGAAGCCAAGAACAAATATTACCGCCATGACTATAATAAATTGTGTCCAAAACCCTCCAGGCAATGAGTTCAAAAACTCGCGAACTAATTCTTCGCCCCCGAAGGCACGAAAGGCAGCAGTCAGCATTGCTGCACCAAGAAGAATAATAAAAACGAGCGCTGTAGTTTTTGACGTCTCCATCATTACACCACGCAAAGTGTCTTCGATATTTAGCACTCGAAGCCCACTCCAGGCTAAGCCCAAAATTATAAATAGAGTGCCTATTGCGCCAATCCAAATGCCTTGCATATCTGTTGTTGTATCGGCCGCTTTAATATTCATATCATAGTTTTGGAGGGCATAGGCAATAATCGACATCCCCAATACAGTTAAGTATGCTGGAACAAAGGTCCATTTATTTGGTTCTACCAATCGATACCCAGCCATAACCAAGGCTCCAGCAGCACCAATAGCACCAGCTTGGTTTACCGTCGCTATTCCCGATATGATAGACCCCAAAACGAGGAAAATTAACGTTAGCGGCGGCACCAATGTCACGAACACTTGTACCCAAAACTTTCTGTCGAACTTACCATCATAAATTACAGCTGGCGCAGCAGCTGGTTTAAAAAATGCATATACCAAAATGTAAGTCATATAAATTGCCACCAGGAGCAAACCTGGAACAAATGCGCCTAAAAACATTTCTCCGGCACTCGTCGAAGTCACATCAAAAACACTCGGCATTTGGAAATTGCCCGTAGCTTCTTTGTAGAGACTTTTACGAATGCTGCCTGCTTGATCTGCAGCAGAGGCAAGTTGGTCAGCAAGTATGATCAGTACAATTGAAGGAGGTATGATTTGTCCAAGCGTGCCAGAAGCCGCAATCGTCCCTGTCGCAAGTGAAGGCGAATAATTATTTCTCAGCATTGCGGGCAATGAAATCATTCCCATAGCCACGACTGTCGCCCCCACAATTCCAGTTGTAGCTGCCAACAAGGCGCCTACAAAAACAACTGAAATCCCAAGTCCACCAGGTACGCGACCAAACAGTTGAGCCATCGTTACCAAGAGATCTTCGGCAATTTTGGAACGTTGCAACATGATTCCCATAAAAATAAACAATGGGATGGCAATAAGTGTATCGCGTTCAACTTCCCAATAGACCCCGCGTAAATTCAAAACACCAGCTGACAACCACTCGGATGGGCCTCCAGAATGAAAGTATGAAGACATACTTCCTTCAAAGAGCAGGCCTGCAACTGCAGCGAGGCAAATGGTAATGATTGCTGATCCAGGCAAAGCAAATGCCACTGGATATCCAGAACCTAGAGCGGTCACCATAATAACGACCAATATGAAGAGAAAAAATAATTCCATTACAACTTTAGTACCCTACTTGCTGCATGATGCGTTTACCAGGTTCGCCTTTTATATCGGCCCATGCGCTCATCAGGTAGCTAACAAACTGAATGTACATTGTAATCGCAAAAACCCCTAAAAAGCCGGCCATTTGGTATTTCACAAACATCCCAATCGATGCTGTTTGTGAAATTTCAAAATTCATAATTGGGCTATTAATAATTGATTGCTTCCCATTCATCCCAACAAGTAAAATAACCCAGCAAGTTGTCAAACCAAGTAACAACGTACCAACAAAATTTGTAATGCCTTTAGATCGCTCACGCATCCCCGCGAATACTATATCAACGCGCACATGGCCCTCATCATAAAGGGTATAAGCAGATGATAGAAGGAAAAGGGCCGCATACCAAAACCGAACTAAATCTCCCATAAAGGCCTGCTCGTAAGAGAATACGAACCGAGAAACGACGATCAGCAATTCTGCTATTACTATCAAAATTGCCAACCAAATAAATCCTAAAGTGCGCGTCACTGCTCCAAGAAAAAAACCTAAAACCAGAAGAGGGATGTGAATATACATACCTACAAAGAAGGGTTTATTAAAGTCTCTCCCTGCGCCCTCCCAGAAAAACACGTCTGCCAAATTTTCAACCCGCATGAACGCAACTGCAACATCTGCAACACCAACTAAAAAAACTCCCCAAAAAACAGATCGTATCAAAAACACATTAAATTTGTGTACTGCTTCCCCGTCCGCTCGTAGCGAACGCCGCGGCGTTTGGAATGTGTATAGTATCGCAACAACAATTGAAATTATATAAACTAAAACAGGGACAGGGTTATTGAAACGCAGTTCAGTTGTAACATCAAAAGCGAGTTCTAAAATGTTGTTTGTAAGAAAAGCCGCTAATAAAGCTAAGAGAGACCAAGAAATAGCTCTGATAAACAGAGATGAATCTACACGCTTTAAGCCCTCTGCCATTTGATCTGGCATAGTCATCTAATCACCTGTTATTTAATGGAGCATCAAGAATAGAGTGCGCCAGTATCTTGGCGCACTCTGGGTTTAATTTAGTTCAACCGATGTCAAAAACACGGTTACGCTGGTTAAGGAATGTACCTTCGAATTGAGCAATCATTCCACCAATTTCCCGCATACTTTTTTGGAATGCATCATCGACTTCAGTTGCCAAAGCTGAGTGATCACGGGTTTCAGCAAACACTTCACGTGCGCCTTCTCCCATTGCGTCCCAAACATCGTCGTTAAACTGCCGGACTTCTACGCCCTGTTCTTCAACAAGTTTTGTTAGGTACTCGCCGTTACGCGCCATAGTTTCGTCATGAGCGCGTGCATGCTCTTCAGCAGCTGCAGCTTGAATGACGTTCTGCTCCCATTCGCTCAGGCTTGCCCACCATTCGGCATTCATACCAAGAGCTAGGCAGCTGCCCGCTTCATGCATACCTGCTGTATAATAGTACTTGGTTGCCTCATAGAATTTCAAGAAGTAGTCATTCCATGGTCCGACCCATTCTGTCGCATCAATAGCGCCAGAAACCAAATTTTCATAAATTTGCCCCCCTGGAAGAGAAACAGTCGAAGCACCGAGTTTAGACAGAACTGTTCCGCCCAGACCTGGAATGCGCATTTTGAGCCCCTTGAAGTCATCACCACTTTCGATCTCTTTATTAAACCAGCCACCAGCTTGTGTTCCTGTTGATCCAACTGGGAGAGCTTTTATGCCATATTCTCCTGACACTTTGTCCCAAAGTTGCTGACCGCCACCAAAACGGATCCAAGCCGTCCATTCTTGTGTCGACATGCCGAAAGGTACAGAAGTAAAATACGCAAACGCTGGATGCTTTCCGATCCAGTAGTAGTCGGCCGCGATGTACGCTTGGCTGTTTCCAGATGCTACTTCATCAAATGTGTCAAACGCACCTACACGTTCTCCAGCAGCAAAATACTCAACATTCAAAGCACCATCTGAAATTTCGCCGACACGGCGCGAAAATCGCTGCGCAGAAGTTCCCAAACCTGGGAAGTCGCGCCCCCAAGTGGAAACGATTGTCATTGTCTTTCCGTGGCTTCCAGCAACGGCTGGCGCAGCTAATGCGACACCTGTCGCACCAATAGCAGCACCCGTCAAAAATTTACGACGTTCCATACAGTTTTCTCCTCACTATGTGTAAAACCTGCAGTAGCTCAACCAAGCACTCCAGTTTCCCCTGTTTAAGTCATCAAATGTCTTGATGTAACGTTAAATACTAATTCAACCTTTGGAAAGGGTCAATTATATTGTTGGTGCTATCCAATGGATTTTCTGTATGCTGGGATTCTTTTTAACTCTAAAAGTCACAATATTCCAACTTTTATGTCAGAGGGCTGATGTTTTTTCAGGCGACAGTAAATGCTTCTGTGATTGATGCTGATTGAAACTTAGGGCTCCCCCAGATAGCTAGTGGATTGATCCCAACGTTTGGAACCCACGATTTCTTGCTGCGATGATTTTGTCTAGATCTGCTGTCCATTTGAATGGTTTGGCGTCGTTGTCATTGTACTCTGCGATGAA
>JAPKEA010000631.1 GCA_028822275.1 Planktomarina sp.
CTTTTGCGGGGCGATGTGGTTTAGATATTGACCTAATAGGATTAGGTGAAGCTTTACCTGTAATGTTTAATGAGGAATTAGGCGCCGTGATTCAGGTCCGTCATAGTGATGTTGAGAATACACTGGCTGTTTTAAGAGAGTGTGATTTAGAGCATTACTGTCATGTCATAGGTACGCTCCGCGATGATCAGCAAATCGTGGTCGCCATTAATGGTTCCGAAATCATTAACACTCCGCGCTCAAAACTACAGCAGTACTGGGCCGAAACTAGTTATCAAATGCAGAGTATGCGTGACAACCCGGATTGTGCAAAAGAAGAGTTTGATACAATTCGAGACAATGCAGATCCTGGTTTAACTGTGTCATTATCCTTTGATCCAGAGGAAGATATTGTTGCTCCTCTCATTTTAAGTGGTAATAGGCCTAAAATGGCTATTTTGAGGGAACAAGGTGTAAATGGCCAGATAGAAATGGCAGCCTCATTCGATCATGCGGGTTTCAAGCCCATAGACGTTCATATGAGTGATATTTTAGAGGGGCGCATTGACTTGGCTAATTTTAAAGGTTTGGTTGCTTGTGGTGGCTTTTCCTATGGTGATGTCTTAGGCGCTGGACGAGGCTGGGCTAGCACAATTTTGCATAACCGTCGTGCAAGGAAACAGTTTGAAGACTTCTTTGCGCGTGAAGATACTTTTACATTGGGAGTCTGTAATGGCTGCCAAATGCTATCCCAGCTAAAAGAATTAATACCTGGGAGTGACTATTGGCCAAAATTCCAAAGGAACCTTTCTGAACAATTTGAAGCGCGTTTTTCACTGGTGGAAATCGTGGATTCGCCATCTATCTTATTAAAAAACATGGCAGGCTCTAGAATTCCTATCGCGGTCGCTCATGGTGAAGGAAGAGCAAAGTTTAATAGTACTGATGATATTAATAAAGCCAGAGTTTCTATGCGTTACGTTGACAATTATGGAAAAGGGACTGAACGTTATCCATACAATCCAAATGGTTCGCCAGAAGGTATAACGGCACTGACCACAACGGATGGGCGAGTCACTATTATGATGCCGCATCCCGAGCGCGTGACAAGAACCGTACAGCACTCATGGTCTCCAGATGACTGGGGAATTAGTGGGCCATGGTTACGCTTATTCCATAATGCAAGAAAGTGGGTGGGCTAGCAGAGGGAAGTATAAAAGGCTACGTCTGCTATTTATTTTTGTTATTTCGACGCAATAAGATATACAAAGCGCCAGTACCACCATCTTCAATTCGAGCTGAACAAAAAGCCAAGATATCATCCATTTCACGTAGCCAAATATTCAATTTACTTTTTAATATTGGCTTATGGTGTTTTGAACTCCAGCCTTTACCATGGATAATTCGAGCACCACGAATATTATAACTAATACAGTCACGGATAAAGTCTAACAAAGCTTGGTGAGCAATGGGGATAGTCATTCCATGTAGGTCCAACTCTGCATCAAGTTTAAGACCTCCACTGCGCAAGCGAGATAATAAACGCTCCTGAATACCACTGCGACGAAAACTCAGGGTTTCTTCACTGCCGACAACGGTTGTTGGCTCAGAA
>JAPKEA010000632.1 GCA_028822275.1 Planktomarina sp.
TAGTGTTGGACACATGGCACTGGCTTGGGTTGGTGGTAATACTCGCCTATGCAGGACTTTCTTCGATTTCCCCCACCTACTATCAGGCAGCAGCAATCGATAGCGCCTCACGTCTGGCCGTCTTTCGATGGATAGAACTTCCACAAATCTCTGGCGCCTTATGGATCGTACTCTTATTGAGGCTGGTAGACAGTTTTATGATCTACACTGAAGTTATGATGATCAATGCAGGGGGCCCAAGGGACGCTACAACATTTTTGTCGTTGCAGCTTGGAGAAGAAATTAAAGGTTTTAGTTACGGAACTGCAGCAGCGCGAGCCATGGTAAATTTCCTGTTCGTTTTGACATTGGTCTGGGTGTTTGTCAAGCTGCGTCAATCAAAAGATAGTGCGGGGAGTAAGGTTACATGAGCCGCTCTGGGTTGTTGCGCACCCTGGCATTGGCCACCCTGGCAGCCTTTATTTTATTGCCATTTTTGCAGGCTGTGGAGCTCAGCTTCACCGTAACACGTGGAGTTGACGGAGTGCCCGCTGGAACCCTTGGCTTGCACAATTATGCTAATATTTTAGCAACGCCAGCGCTGCGTGAATCTTTCATAAATTCTGTCACATACGTGTTGCTCAATGTGATTTTTTGCCTAGCGGCAGGTCTACCTGCTGCATATGGGCTAGCCCGTTACACTTTTGTTGGTGACCGACATTTCTTGTTTTTTTTGCTGGCATTTCGAGTCACACCACCTGTAGTTTTGTCGCTGCCGATCTTTATACTTTTTGCCCGCGCTGGCCTTGTGAATACACCGGTTGGCATTGCGGTAGTTCATTCCGTCTTCAACTTGCCGATTGCGATTTGGATTCTAGAAAGCTTCATTACCGCAATCCCTCGTTCCTTCGATGAGATGGCATTCATTGATGGCCACAGCCGCAGTGGGTTTTTTATGCGATTTCTAATTCCCGCATTGGCCCCTGGCATTGCGGTTACAGCATTTTTTTGTTTCATTTTTTCATGGGTCGAGGTCGTCTTAGCTCGAATACTGACCGTTACTGGCGGCAAACCAATTACCCAAGCCATTAGTTCGCTTTTCTCTTTTCAAACGGACTGGGGGCTAGTCATGGCTATGACCGTACTTTCGTTGGTGCCTGGGGTGATGATGATTTTCATGGTACGCAATCACATCGCCCGCGGGTTTGTTGTGAGAACCTAGCACAATGCATTTGGCTCAGGTATGAAAACCATCTTCCCACGCGCTCTAACACTGACGTGAGTTTTCAACCTAATGCGACTGCCTGAGTAGTTATTAGTACCCAAACTACCATAGACCTTGCCTCGCCCGTTAGCCAAGTATGAGCATCTGTAGAATGCTTCTGCACATTAACCTATTCGTATCGAATTCGTTGGTTATTCAAAATGCCAACACGGTAAGTGCTAGAGTTTTATCGCTTATTGATAAGCTTTATAACCGTTGAAGTGTAAGCAACTATCTACCTTTCTAGTGAAGGTGCTACTCAGTTAAATCACTAACACTTCTAATGTTTATTGGTTTGTATATCTTCTAATATACCTTACGTGCTCCCACACACCAATGCCTCAAGT
>JAPKEA010000193.1 GCA_028822275.1 Planktomarina sp.
ATTTGTGCCGCTCAATCCATGAACGTTGGGGGGGCGTGCTTGTATGGGTACATTGCGCGGTACATGCCGCGCCATTAGCGCCTGCTAATTTCATCGATAGGAAGGATTGGGCCAAGTCAGTTGACCTAAACGTCAACGCAACTAGAATTTTGATTTCAATGATATCACCCCTTTTGGGTCAACAAGGAACTGCATTGTTTTTTGACGATAGTACAGCTGGGCAAAAGTTTTTAGGAAGTTACGGATCTACAAAAGCGGCTCAGATCGCTTTGGTAAAAAGTTGGCAGGCTGAAACCAAGAACACCGGTCCCAATATTCAAATACTTAAACCGGCTCCAATGCCAACAAGTACGCGTGCTCGTTTTTACCCAGGCGAAGATCGTGCCTTGCTATCAAGTTGTGATATCGAAGCAGAGCGACTTATTTCTCAAATCCACAAAACCTAGCCCTCACCTCACCATAAATGTCACGATGACACTGATAACCTACCTTTAATTACTATTCGAGACTTGCCCGAATGCGTTCAACCTTCTATCGAGTGACTATGCAGATACTTATTACTAACGATGATGGAATTATGGCGCCAGGACTTTTGGTACTGCACGATATTGCAACAGAAATTGCAGGCCCAAATGGTGAAGTTTGGATTGTTGCACCACAATCTGAACAATCAGGTGTAGGCCACTGTATCTCTTACACCAAACCCGTCTTGGTGCATCAATATGGTCCAAAAAGGTATGCCGTAGAAGGATCCCCCGCGGATTGCGTTTTGGCAGGTCTGAATGACCTTTTGCCTAAAAAACCAGATCTGGTTTTATCTGGTGTAAATAAGGGCAATAATGCAGCGGAAAATACGCTTTATTCGGGGACAATAGGTGCGGCAATAGAGGGGGCTTTGGCCGGCATACCGGCAATTGCCCTATCACAATTTTACGGACCTAGAAACATTGATTTAGAAAATAGCTTTGAATCAAGTGCCACCTTTGGGGCAACGGCAGTACAAGCGTGCTTGGAAGCAGGATTCGAACGCGCTCACGATTATGCGCTTTTTTATAACTTGAACTTCCCTCCCGTCCCTGCAGCAGATGTCTTGGGGTTGCGCGCAGTATCACAGGGCTATCGAGGGGATGGTGCGTTTAGTGCTTCAGCTACAAAAGCTCCAAATGGTCGAAAATTTTTATTTATGCATGGAAGACCCCAACAAACACCGACAAAAGACGGGACAGACGCTGCTGCAAACTTATCAGGGTATGTCTCAATCACTCCTATGCGTGCGGACCTTACTGCACATGATCAGTTGGCTACTTTAGCCAAAAAATTTAAATAAAATGATTTCCTCAGACGAACGCAAAATGCAGTTTTTGTTTAATCTACGCTCACAGGGAATGACCGATACGCGTGTTTTGAATGCCATGGAAAAGGTTGACCGAGGGCAGTACATTCGCGGTACATTTTCAGCTCGCGCTTATGAAGATACCCCCCTACCGATTGCTTGTGGACAGACTATATCCCAGCCTTCCATCGTAGCGCTTATGACGGAGGCACTCGATGTCCAACCCCGAGATAAAGTTCTAGAAATCGGAACAGGTTCTGGCTACCAAGCCGCCATTCTCAGCCATCTAGCAAGACGCGTTTATACAGTAGACCGCCATAGAAAGTTGGTGAGAGCTGCACGTGCAATATTTGAAGCAGAAAATATAGCAAATATTACTGCATTCACAGCTGATGGAAGCCGGGGATTAGAACAGCTCGCGCCATTTGATAGGATTATTTTGACTGCCGCAAGTGAGGATCCGCCTGGCCCTTTGTTGGCACAACTCCGTATTGGCGGCATCATGGTGCTACCAGTTGGTCAATCAGATACAGTTCAGACCCTTGTAAAGGTGCTTAAAACTGAAAGTGGGTTCGATTATAATGAATTACGCCCAGTCAGATTTGTGCCACTACTAGAGGGTCTAGGAAAATAAAGCGTTTAGAATTATCTTTTTAAGAGGTAACCGCGCGGAGAGAAGAGAATGAAAAGTATTTATACAAATATTATAGTATCCATATCATTTGTGGGTCTGACATCATGTTCAATGGCACCAGATGTTGATTTCCGAGACAGCCTTGGTAGCCTCATAGATACATCGCAAGCAGCCAGAAGCGCTATTAGTGCGCGTCCAAGCGCAGACGCGCGTGGTCTTATAACTTTCCCCAATTATCAAGTTGCTGTAGCCCAACGGGGGGATCGAATTATAGATGTGGCCAAGCGAATTGGAGCAAACTCCGAAGCATTGGCTCTATTCAACGGTATATCGCTTGATGCGGAGCTCTTGAACGGCGAAATAGTGGCATTACCTAATAAATTAGACAACGCAGACCATATGACTGCAACAGTGGTGTCTGTAACTGAACTTACTGATACTCTCCAACCCATTGGACTGGACGAAGGATGGGAACCTGAACAGCATAAAGTAAAACCAGGTGAGACTGCAGTGACCATTGCTCGTTTGTATAACGTGGACGTTAAAGATTTAATCGAATGGAACGCGTTAGGTTCTGAAAATTCAGTTAGGCAAGGTCAATATCTTTTGATACCGCTAAATATTAATGTACCCACTGTGGCTGCACCTGGTGAAGGTAGTATAACACCTACTCCTCCAACCAGCACAAGACCTCAACTACGTACGGCTCCTTCAATTATTGCTCCAGTAGCGGCTAAACCAGTAATGGCAGCTCCAGCTATGGATATTGGCCAGGCCACAGAAGTTTCCGAAAGTACCGCTAAATTTGCAAGCCCATTGGTTGGTAACATTATTCGTGGTTATAAAAAGGGTAGCAATGACGGTATAGACATAGAGGCCACTCCAGGCAGTCCAGTATTTGCTGCGGATGATGGCACTGTCGCAGCCGTCACAATAAATACTAACGGAATAGCAATTTTAGTCATCAAACATGCAGACGGTATTCTTACTGTTTATACTAACATTGATAAACTAACCGTAAAAAATGGTGACAAAATTAAACGGGGTCAACAAGTTGCAACGGTACTCGAAGGCGACCCATCTTTCTTGCATTTTGAAGTACGCGAAGGTCTAAAATCAGTTGATCCAGACGAATATATCTAGCATAGGTTTCTGAATAGAATGCTAAATCTGCACGCCATTTTTTCCCGCAAAATCCATAAAAAATTGCCAAGCTACGCGGCCTGAGCGAGATCCGCGTGTGGCTTGCCACTCAATTGCCTCTGCGTTTACAACATCAGAATTCGCAACGATTCCATAAGCTGCGAGGTAGCCTTCAATCATTTGCAAATACTCGTTTTGGTCGCAAGGGTAAAAACCTAGCCATAGACCAAAACGGTCAGACAAACTTACTTTTTCCTCCACAGCTTCACCCGGATTTATGGCATTGGACGCTTCATTCTCGATCATATCTCTAGGCATCAAGTGCCGGCGATTAGACGTGGCATAGAATATTACATTTTCTGGTCGCCCCGCAATACCACCATCTAATACGGCTTTTATGGACTTATAATGCTGATCATCATGCGAAAACGATAAGTCATCACAAAACAATAGAAACCTATCCTGAGAACCACGCAGTAATGTCAAAAGTCGTGTGACAGAGGGAAGATCTTCACGCTGCAGCTCTACTATTTTTAAACCAAAACCTTTTCGTACCGTTTCCGCATGCACCGCTTTGACTAAGGATGATTTACCCATCCCTCGTGCTCCCCAAAGAAGCGCATTGTTTGCAGGCATTCCTTGAGCAAACTGGAGTGTATTTTGCAAAAGGGTATCGCGAGAACTCTCAATCCCGACAAGAAGATCAAGATCAACACGCGAGACATTGGGAATAGCCTCTAGATGATCTGGTTTCGTGTGCCATAGATATGCATCTGCAGTGGAAAAATCTGGCGTCTTAAGCGGTGCAGGTGACATCCGCTCGAGAGCATTAGCAATCTGTTCAATCGGATTTGTCATTAAGACTTATTTCCTGTTTGGCCATCATCCGAGAAGAGATCATCATCAGATACGCCTTGTTCTTTAAGATATGCATTACGTTTACGTTCAACGTATAAAACCAGCCAAATCGAGATCTCATAAAGACCGTAAACAACTACAAACAAAATAACTTGTGTCACAACATCTGGAGGGGTCACTATACCAGCCAGTATTAAAATACCAACAATTGCAAATTTACGCACATTACGCAGGCCTTCCGCAGAAACAAGTCCGGCCTTCCCCATTAAGGTCAATAAAACTGGGAGTTGAAAGCATATTCCAAAAGCCATTATGAACTTCAAGACAACATCTAACGTCTCGCGAACGGATCCTAAGAAACGCGTCTTGAGAGCATTATCCGCCGGGTCAAACTCAGTACCAGTGATCAATGCTGTCACAGTCGGCATAATGTCTGCATAGCCAATAAAGAAATTCAAAGCGAGCGGGCTAACTACAAAATGAGCAAAAGCGGCACCCAACATGAATAAAACTGGCGAAGCTACAATAAAGGGTAAAAACGCGTTTTTCTCCGCCTTATAAAGTCCGGGAGCAACAAACCTCCAGAGTTGATAACCAATTACAGGCGATGAAACAGCCAGGCCAAAAATTACCGAAATTCTAATTAGCACAAAGAATTTTTCTTGAGGTGCAGTGAAAATTAATTGTGCAACTTCACCACGGTTTCTTAAAATATCGGCAATTGGTTCTGCGAGAAAGTTCAGAATGTATTCAGCTACAAAAAAACATGCAAACAGACCTACTATGAAAGCTATTGCCGCACGGATTAGACACGTTCTCAGCTCGGTCAGATGCTCCATGAGAGGCGCCGCTGTATCGTCTAATGTATAATTGTCAGTACTCATTTAACTTTACCAGATTTATTAGTCTTAGTACTTTCCAAGACTTTCTTTCCTAGCCGCTTACCCGTTACTTTTTTTGTTAACGGTTTTGAAGCCTCTTTTGCTAATTTTTTTGTCACAGCAACCTTTTTGGCAGCCAGCTTTTGAGGAGCTGTTTTTTTGAAAGCTGGCTTGTCAGGGGGTACTGATGAGGAATTCACCACTTCTTTAGCATTTTCAGCTTTTACTGAACCCAGGCGTCCTTGCGATTTTTTGGCTGCAGCCTCGTGCATCTTTTTTTTCTGATTGGCCCGTTTCTTAACCAGTTTAGTGGTTTCGGGGCCTGGCACAAAATCTTTCCATTTAGGTGTTGGATCGCCAACCATATGTACGGTGTCAGTGATGGAATTCATTGATTCCATCGCATCCTCCATACCAGATTCCTTCGCTGCATCATGCATGGCACTCGAAAAGTCTCGAGCCATGCCTTTTGCTTTCCCAACAAATTGACCAACTTTTCGAAATACAACTGGAAGTTCTTTAGGACCAATCACTATGAGCGCAACAATGCCAAC
>JAPKEA010000194.1 GCA_028822275.1 Planktomarina sp.
TCATCACGCCGTCCATGCGCATTCTTATTAACAAATCTTTATTATTAGGATCGATGTGCAGATCCGAGGCCTCTCTAGTAATTGCGGCTGACAAAAGGGTATTAAATAATCTTACTATTGGGGCATCATTTTCATCATGAGCAGTGAGAGCAACTTCTGCCGTTTTTACAAATTCAGTTTCAGAGATATAGTCAACAACCTCCGAAAAAATTTGTGTGTCTCTGCTGCTTCTCTCTGCATTTCCCGAAGATGAAACCTCATCAACTGACTGCAACAAAATATCTCCCTCAAACGCAAGCCATAAATCGTGCTTCGTACTTTTGGAAATATCTTTAGGTATATAGGCTATAACTGGGGACTTACTTTCATCGATAGTAATTCCAAGTTTCTCCAAGTTTCTATAACTAATACCCATGTCAATCTGCATCGAAAGTTCTCATCTTTGGTCTCAGTTGTGGAAGACTTAAACGTTTTCCTACGGGCACGGGGTCTCGAGACACCATTTCCTTATCAACGTAACCAAAAAGTTTATCGCCAAGATCTAATTTCCAAGCATTTACTATGTTGGCCCTTTGGCCCCGCGTCGACACTAAAGTCGGGCGCAAAAATATAGCTAAGTTACGGCTAACAGTCTTCGAACTTTCTTGCCGAAAAAGTAATCCTAAAACAGGAATATCCCCCAAAAATGGGATTTTAGAAACTCCGATCTCCTCTTGCTCCACACGAAGACCGCCGATAGCAATCGTTTCACCCTCTTTGGCGCTTACAACAGTAGAAATTTGGCGCTTGACTGTTACGACATCACTTAGGCCAGATGCCGATTGATCAATGCGTGAAATCTCTTGCCAAATCTCCATAACTATGTCGCCATTTTTTCCAATTTTGGGCTTTAATTTAAGTATTGTGCCCAAATCTTCGCGCTTAATTGTTTGGAAAGGCGTAGCTCCCTCTCCTTGCTGGCCAGCATACTGGCCCGTGATAAAGGGAACATTTTGCCCAATCAGTATTGTGCTTTCCTTATTCTCTGTGGTCATGAGACTTGGAGTGGCTAAGATTCTGTTGTCAGTATCTGCTTTTAAGGCATTTAACATAAGGCCGATATCTGGTATTTTGTTAGAGCCTGCGCCGATTGCAATAAGTCCTCCAGTAGCCCCAGTAAGAAAACTATTTCCAGCCATTGTGCCAATGTTATCACCCGTCAATCCCGTTACTAAGCTTGTTGATAGGTTGCCAGAATTCACCGCAAACTGAAGGCCTAATTTTTGCGCGGAGTCTTCAGAAATTTCTGCTATTATAGCGTCAACATAAACCTGCCGGGGCGCCCTATCCATTTCGGCTATCACCAAAAGTGCCTGTTCCAACGATGTGGGAGACCCTGATAAAATTACTTGATTTGCACTTTGGTGGGCTGAAATGCTGATAGCAGATGTATTAGCGTCGGAAGATAACAAAGGCCCTAAACTCAACACGAGTTCTTCTGCATCTGCGAAATTCAAATCGATAACTTTTAAGGCTGAGGCTTGGTCTTCTGGTTGGCTACTTTGAAGACTGATTACAGCTTGCACCTCTTGATCTGGCAGGATAATTTCTGGCACTTCAATCTCCGAAAGTGAGCCAATTAGAGCCTGCAATTTATTTATCAATTTCATTTCGCCAGAAATTAAGACTGCATCAAGATTTGGTACGTCCGAAATAATGGTTAAATTGTTCAGCATAGGAACTGCTCGTATAAGCTCAGCCATGCCGTCTTTTGAAATTTTGTTGCCCAAATATATACGTTGAAGTGAGATTTCAGGCTCAATTGGGAGTGAAGCCATTGGCAGTACTTCTGTATTTAGGCTAGTTTTTTTGGCAATAATATAAGATTTAGGTGAAATTTGTTTAAACTCACCTCCTAAACCTTCAATTAAGTCAACAAATAGTGCATGGATATTTTCGTTTCCTGTAACATCTTTCAACAAAGAAATTTTCTCTGAAGCAGTAAAGTCTAAGATGTAGGCATTTCCTGTAAGCTGTGCAAAATAAGCGGTGGCAGCATCGACAGGTGCGTTAACTAACCTAATGGTATCAGCAGACAGTGAAGTTGCATAAAAAGCAGCGCTAAATGCCACCAATCTTAACATCCTCATAATCTTACTCTAATCATTTTTAATTTTTCGTCCCTTTGAATCTCTACATCAAAATAATCACTTGTCGACTTACTTTGTAAGTGTTGTCGCAGGCCCTCAATATCGCTAGTATTTTGTCCGTCAATAGTTACGATAATATCTCCACTCCTGAATGGAGAGGCTAGCAACAGAATTTTGGGAATTGTTCCATCCAAAACCCAACCCCTTCTCCCCGAATTTGTACGCCCAACTTTTGGCAAACTAGTAAATTGAGCAGTGATAAATTTAGGTATTCCGATAGTAGTAGCTATAGCTTTAAATTCCGAAAGGCCGTTAGTATTCGCATAAGTGCCTAATGATACCAAACTTAAATTTTTTGTTTTAGGTGGCACGCCTACAACTTCAGGGTTAGCAGAGTTTTCATCAAGAAAGCTAAGGAAATACATTTTACCATCTACGCTCTCAAACGTAAGCCTATCATCTTGAAAGGTTTTTACTTTTAAAATCAGAGAACCCAAATCGACTTCTTTGCCCAGCTCAAACATTTGGTAACTTTTATTTTTTTCATGCATACCCAGAAAAAGGGACCCATCTTCAGATGAATAATGTGCTAACAAAGAGTACATAGGTAGTGGACGCGCTTCTTGAACCTTTAAAAATAGACGGAAAAAATCCAGCTCTGCTGAAGCCGGAGCGACTGCAGTTAAAGTCATAATAATACTTAAAAATATTCTTACCATGAGTTGTGATTCTCCATGCTAAATAATGACACAAATTGAAGCTCATTAAAACTGGCACTTAAAGAAGTTCTAACGGGTAATAAATTGAATAGGAGAAGCCAAAATACCATAAGGTATATGGCAATACATTATTTAACTTCTACTCAATCATTTATTCATATTACTTATTAAAGTGGACCATCACTTAGCGCCTGCAATGTACCGGTTAAGGCATCTTAAATATCTAAAAATTGATAATTTTAACTTATAGGAAACAATTTATTCTATTACTGTATTTTTTTACATCACGAGATTTAATCAGTAGATTGTATCTATGATGTGTAAAAAATAGCTCCCAGAAATAGCATTAGGATGCCATTACGCTCAGGCTATGCCGAAAGCGGTAGCCCCGCCCCAGAACCTCGGCAAAATGTAGCGGATCTAGGACTAGGCATAAGCGTCACTCGGGCTAATTCAAGACTGCCCATAAGAATGAAGACAAGTCTAAATAATTTCATATGGTAGGTGTGGCGGTTTAAGTTGTGGGTAGCGATATATTGCGTTAAATTGTTGTCCTTTTGAATAAAAAACGGCCCAGTAATAACCAGGCCGTTTTAATATTTATGGCCTACTAATTGCCTTATTGACAGCCTGTAGCCTTGCCCATCGTGACGGTACATTTCAATGTACTAGCCGCTGGCAAATCTGCCCATGTTTTAGTGGTATGGGGGTAAGTAGTCGTATCGTTTACGTCCGGCAAATCTGAAGCTGCCCAGCCACTTCCTAGGTCTGACAGTTCGTCAAAGGATAGGTCATCACAATCCAAAGCACTAGAAACGTCGGCGGCATAGTAAGCTGGCGATGCAGGATTATAGACAGAGTTCGGGGCAGGCACGAATGACTTACCAACTTCCCTCGCCTTTAAAACATATTCTGTCCCATCAGGCCCAACCAAGACAGACCCATCTACTGGGTTAACTATTTTAAGATAACTTCCTTTACTCCCACCATCAGAATAGGTCGCGAACTGCTCTGGTAGCCCATGCAGGTGACTGCCGTTGTACTCCAGCATAAATGTTTTGCCATCAAAGCTGGATGGCTTAGCAACACATGAGTAGTGGTTAGACGCCAATACCGTACACAAGCCTGATTTATCGGGGAAGTAATTGCTGTTATTTGCAAAGTAGGTGAGGCCATTGGTGTCTTGCGCCTGATTCACATCACCAGCTGTTGTATGAGTGTATTTCAGCATCACGGGCTGGTCTACTGGCTTAACAGTTCCATCCGCTTTGATAGCGGCTATTGAGTTGTCCCAAGGGTAAGCCCCAAACTCCCAGCGGTATTTGGTGCCACCGCTATCTTTAAGATCAATATCGTAAGAGGGCCATTCGTCATTGGAAGCTTTATTGCTAAACGCTGCTGCACTATTATCTGAAAAGTCTTCAAAATTACCAGTACGCTGATTTACCGCAAAATTATACATCACGGCCTTATCAAGAGAGTCGGGACCGGTTACGGAACCACTTCCAGTAGCAGTATCAATGTATAGCGTCCTAGGGAGTAAACCATTGGCCACACCGGTTGGATTTAGCCCAGTGAAGAAAAATGCCGCACCATTAGCTGTCCCACCACTTGAACCCGCAATATAATCACGACTCGCTTGATTATCGCCTGATGCCCAAAGATCAAGATCAGCGGGCATATTTTTTACCCCTCTATCGCCATCCTGTGTTAGTTCAGTAAAGTTTGCAGCTAAAAGCGTTGCGTCAAAGGACTTGGGAGTTCGGATTTGAACATCTACTGTCGCACCTCCAGCCCAATACACCATCGATCGCTTCGTCATGTCATGCATCCAGCCAAGGTGATCGTTCCCACTACCATCTATGTCGGACTTGGTGACAGTTGCTCCGATGGAACCACCCCAGGGATCAGGATACTGGCCTGAGGCTGGGGATGCTGATGCTCCTGCGAGTGAGCTATGGTAAGTCGCTGTTTTTGTGGAACCAATCAGCCTCACATACATACCATTACGCTCATAAATGTTAATGCCACTGTCCAGAGCTTCAGTCACCACACTCCTTGCAGATAACTCTCCGGGCGCCCACTTTAGAGTGTAAGCAGTGCCACTGTCATTGTCCGTAACCGCAACAGTCTTGTTGCTACTTTTATTGAATACAAACGAACTATCGAACCAAGCGCCATTGTGATCGTAAAATCCCCGCGTGTCAGCCGCTGTTTCAAACCCAAACGAACCAGCAAGGGCCAACTTTGCTCCGGAAGACTTATTGTAAACATCATATTTGTAAACGTTTGACCAAGTTTGATCTCGTTTAAGACATTGAGACACTTTCGTTGTGGAACTGCCAGAAGTAGTCGTAGTAATACGGAAATAATTTGTCTCTGAAGTTCTGCCGGCAACAACAATATCTACGGCATTATTGCTTTCATCTTTACCCTTATATTCACCCAAAAGTGTCGCCGCATTTAATGTAGTGTCGCTGTAGGAGATCTTAGATCTTTGGATTAAATCCTCATCTCCGCCATCCCTACTGCGATCTGC
>JAPKEA010000633.1 GCA_028822275.1 Planktomarina sp.
TGACCCTGAGGATAAAAGAGGCGCCGCATACTTAATGACAGGCTTGCTAGAAGAGGGAGCCGAGAACATGGACGCGCAGGCATTTGCTGCGGCTCAAGAGGCGTTAGCGGCGTCTTTTCGGTTTAATGTTTATGATGATAATCTAACAATTTCAGTTAGGTTTCTGACAGAGAATAAGAAGGCTAGCCTAGCGCTTCTGAAAACAGCCCTGATGTTCCCAAGGTTTGATCAAGCTGCAATTGACCGGGTGCGTGGGCAGGTTTTATCCAACATCGCTTCAAAGGCGAAAGATCCTGATTCCGTGGCGAGTGCTACTTGGGACAGTTTGGCCTTTGGAGATCATCCCTATGGTGGTGCGTTGGAAGGAACAGAAGTTTCTGTGCAATCCCTGTCTCGAGCCGACATGAAGGCAGCTCATAAGCGCCTTTTGGTGCGTGATACTCTTTATGTCGCAGCCGTTGGTGATATCTCCGGCAATGAACTTGGATTACTTTTGGATGATTTATTGGGAGATTTGCCCGAGGGAGAGGGATTGAAGACACCACCAGCTGGGTTCGCATTGGAGGGTGGTAGTACGGTCATCGACATGCCGACCCCGCAATCCGTAGCACTATTCGGCCATGCAGGGATTGACAGGGATCATCCTGACTTTTTTGCGGCCTACATTCTCAATACTATACTTGGGGGGCGTGGTGTCGAAAGTAGGCTTACAGCTGAAGTGCGTGAAAAGCGTGGACTTACGTATGGAGTGTCTACCTTTCTTGTTGGTAAGGAAGAGGCAAACATGCTTATGGGACAAGTGGCCAGTGCGAATAATCGGATTGCTGATGCGATCGAAGTGATCCGTGATGAATGGACAAAAATGGCTAAATTTGGTGTCACCGAAACGGAACTGAATGACGCAAAAACTTATTTGACTGGTGCTTATCCTTTGCGTTTCGATGGCAATGCAAAAATTGCAGGTATACTGGTTGGGATGCAACGTATGGGGCTTAATCCTTCGTACATTACAACACGAAATGAAAAAATAAATGCTGTCAGTTTGCTGGAAATCAACCGTGTCGCACGGGAATTATTGAAACCTGATGATTTGCATTTTGTTGTGGCTGGACAACCGATAGGGCTCAACGAAGAGTAGCAGAATCGGATTAGGGCATGCTATGTATAGTGGTATGTCTCATCCGAACCCCAACATAAGCCAAAAAATGCCAGTTATCCGGCAATTAGACGAAACAGCGATTAACCAAATTGCAGCGGGTGAGGTCGTTGAGCGGCCAGCTTCAGCTATTAAAGAGTTGGTTGAAAATGCAATAGATGCAGGGGCGTCTCGGATCGATGTCGAATATGAGGATGGTGGTAAAAGTCTTATCCGTGTAACCGATAATGGATGTGGTATTTCTGCGGAAGATTTACCGCTTGCGATGGCGCGTCATGCGACCAGTAAAATTGACGGCACGGACTTGTTGAACATTAAAAGTTTTGGGTTCAGGGGTGAGGCCTTACCATCGCTCGGGGCTGTAGGAAAATTAACCTTGACGAGCAGGTGTTGGCAGGCATCTGGGGCGGTACTTAAAGTTGTTGGAG
>JAPKEA010000195.1 GCA_028822275.1 Planktomarina sp.
AAACGCAGGTGTCGTTCATCTGAGCGCCAAACAGTTATCTTTAACCCGAAAAAGACCTGTTGTTCAGGCTTCCCTTAGCACGCGATCCGAATTCGCAGGACCACTTCAGTAGACGCCCCCGTTTAACCCAATCGGGAGCGCCCCATACCATGGGCCGTATAGCGCCTGACGTCCTGCCTTATGCCACAAGGCCAAGTTTGGCATTTACATAAAACAACAAAAGAAAAAAACCGACAATGTAGATTAATACTGCGAGGTCGGTCAAAATCCGTTTATTCATGAGTAATTACTCCCAAAGTTAACAAATGGTCAAACTGAAAGGTACTTCACAATAGTATCCTCATTTACATCGTCACGATTGTCCTCATGAACAATTCTTCCGTTCTCGATAACCATAATTCTATCAGAGGCATCCATAACAAAGCTAAGGACTTGCTCAGAAACCAAAATGCTAAGTCCTCGGTCATCTCGAATTCGTTTTAATACCTGAGCTAACTCTTTAATAATCGACGGCTGTATTCCTTCCGTAGGTTCATCGAGTAAAAGAATTTTAGGTTCAGATACCAGTGCACGAGCAATCGCTAATTGCTGCTGCTGGCCACCAGACAAGTTTCCACCGCGCCGCGTCCTCATTTCTTTTAAAACCGGAAATATATCGTATATTTCCTCCGAAACAGTTTTTTTGTTTGATGCAGCCAGTCCAGTTTCGATATTCTCCTCAACAGTCATAGTCGGAAAAATCATTCGTCCCTGTGGAACATATGCAACGCCGCGAGAAACCCTTTCGTGACTAAGAAACCCAGTTATGTCCTCATTATTCAACAACATCTTGCCTTGTGTGACGGGAACAATACCCATTAACGACTTCATTAAAGTAGTTTTACCCATTCCGTTACGACCGACTAACGCCACAATTTCGCCAGGGTTCACTTCAAATTCCAAGTCATGAAGAACTTGGCTCTGTCCATAGGACACGTTGTAGTTTTGAACTTGCATCATGACAGACTTCTCCTTTTCAGCTGTGGCCCAAATAAACTTCTATGACCTGTGGATCTTTTTGAACGTCTGCCATTAAACCCTCAGAGAGGACTTTTCCCTGATGCATTACGGTTACCCAACGAGCAATTTTCCTAACAAAGTTCATGTCATGTTCGATAACTACAACCGACCGCCCCTCGATAATTTTATTTAGAAGCTCCGCAGTTTTCTTCCTCTCATTGAGGGTCATTCCCGCTACAGGCTCATCAAGCATCATCAAACTGGGATCTTGGATTAACAACATACCTATTTCCAACCACTGTTTTTGACCATGACTAAGAGCCGCAGCCGATTGTTCTAGCAAGTTATCTAAATAAATTACTTTCGCCACTTCATTAACGCGATCTTCAACTTCACTATCCCGCTTGAAGAAAAACGCACCAAATACATCACGACCGCGGGGGAAAGAGATTTCGAGGTTTTCAAACACCGTTAAATCTTCAAAAATAGACGGGGTTTGAAACTTTCTACCAAGCCCTAATTGGACAATCTCATGTTCGGCTTTGTTCCTTAGATCGTTCCCACGAAATTTTATAGTGCCGCTGGTGGGCTGAGTTCTGCCACTGATTAAATCTAACAGGGTAGTTTTTCCGGCTCCGTTTGGACCAATTATTACGCGAAGTTCATTTTCGTCGATATTAAAAGATAATCCATCGACCACCTTATAACCATCAAAAGATACAGTAAGGTTTTCAACGGAAAGCACACTGTTTTGGCTTGAGTTGCTATCTTGCAATACAATCTCCTTTTAGTTACCAAAATTTCTCGCAAATTTCGGATTACGCTGCTGAGGACCACATCTGCTTGAGGCGAGGTTCTATTGATTGTTTATAAAAACCAGCCAATCCGTCTTGGAATGCTAGCACTACACCAACAAAAATTAGCCCCATAGCAAAGAGCCAAAGTTCAGGATAGGCCTCAGAAAAAACAGTTTTGGCTGCATTGACCAGAAGCGTACCATAGACGGCTCCAAAGATTGAGAAGCGTCCACCAACTGCGCAGAAAATAACCATTTCAATCGAAGGTACAATTCCGACAAAATTGGCGTGAATGAAACCAACATTCATAGTAAATAAGGCACCACCAATGCCTGCCATGAATGCGCCAAAACAGAATGCTGCCAATTTAAAATTAGCTACGCTATACCCAGAGAACCGTACACGATCTTCCTGACCGCGGACTGCAATAATTACTCTCCCCAACTTGGAATTTAGAACAATTTGTGCAACTGCTAACGCAATTAACAAAAGTACGGCCGTCAAAAAGTATATTAAAACTTTTGCGTCATCTGTGCGAATGTCCCAATCCTTGAGCGTGCGCAAATCAGTAATGCCATTAAAACCACCAATGTATCCCGCGTTACCAATAATTAAAATGCTAAGAAGTGCTGCCATCGCTTGAGTAATAATTGCAAAATAGACACCTCCAACCCGACGCCTAAACATTGCAAATCCGAGAATAAAGGCTAACAACGCGGGAACAGTTAAAATCATGATTATGGTCAAAAAGAGGCTGTGCGAAAACCCCCAAAATATCGGTATTTCAGTCATTGAGGCCCAATCCATAAAGTCCGGAATGCCCGGAGTGGACTGTACAATACAGGATCCTGTTTCCTGTAATGCTCGGGTGCAACCAATATCTGCTTTTGCTGCTTCTAGTTTGAGGTTCATCGCCATCAGATACCCTCCAACACCAAAAAACACTCCTTGACCAAGACTAAGGATACCTCCAGCTCCCCAGCAGATGACAAGACCAATCGCGACAAAGGCGTATGTCAAGTATTTGCCAACAAGATTAAGGCGGAACACGTCCAAACCAATTGGAAATATGATAAGTAAAAGCACTGCAAGTATAAGAAAGTGATATCTTGCATCTCCATGGAATATTTTGTTCATTTCGTAAACTCCTTACCGACGGATCTTCAAGGCAAACAAACCTTGTGGTCGTATCATTAGGATACCAATTACAATCAGAAGGGTCCAAACTTTTGCCATCGAACCTGTTATGAAAAATTCAAGCGTAGATTGAAGCTGAGAAATTGTGAACGCCGATACAATGGTGCCAAACAGGCTTCCAGCACCACCAAATACCACTACAAGGAAAGTGTCGACTATATAGTGTTGGCCTGCGTCTGGTGCAGTGGAACTAATCATTGTAAACGCGCTACCAGCTATTCCAGCTATCCCACATCCAATTGCAAACGTCATTCTGTCTGTTCGAGCTGTATTTATTCCAACTGCTCCAGCCATCTCTCTATTTTGAACAACTGCGCGAACATGCTTTCCCCATACCGAGCGGAGCATTGCAAACATCACTAAAATAGTAAGAAAAATAGTTATGCCCATTACAACCAAACCATAGATCTGTATGTCAATCATATCGGTCAAAGAAATAGAACCCATCATCCAGTCTGGCTTTATCACACCAACTTCACGCGTGCCAAAAACAACGCGGATACTTTGTTGCAAAATTAAGCTTATACCCCAGGTTGCTAAAAGGGTATCAAGCGGCCTTCGATATAGGTGGCGAATAACTAGCCACTCCACGCACCCTCCTAGTATCGCCGTGAAAAAAAATGCTACCGCCATTGCGACGAAAAAGTATATGCTCATCAAGTCGGGTAGAAATTGCAGAAAGACTAATTGTGTCACATAGGTTAAGTACATTCCAATCATCATAAATTCGCCGTGAGCCATATTAATCACGCCAAGTTGCCCAAAAATTATGGCAAGCCCTAGCCCCATCAACAGAAAAACTGAAAATAAAATAAGCCCTGCAAAACCCTGCATTGCAAAAATAGAACCTAATTCGCCAAATGTATATCCAAACATTCCATGTGCCTTTCATAAGCATTTAACTGCGAAGCGCAGGTTGTATTAGAGGATGGTTTTCAAGTCTCATTTTATTAGTCAGAGCACCCCATAGGTGGATGCTCTGACTGTTAGTTGATTATTGGTAGCCTTCGGGGAAAGGGTCTGGCTCCATCAATCCAGATTCATGGACCACATCAAATTGACCATCCATTCGAGCGCGCCCAACCCTCAACTTACTGTATAAGTGATGATTAGTTTCATGGATGCGAACGTAGCCCTCTGGGGCATTGGTCATTTCAATTCCAGGATTAGCCGCCTTGATTTTATCGATGTCGAAGCTGCCTGCTTTCTCCACAGCCGCTTTCCACAACCAAGGGCCAAGGTAGGCATTATTGGTTACATCCCCAATAACAATGTCATCTCCCCACATTTCCTTAAATGCCTTGATAAACGCTTGGTTATTTTCGTTTGGTAAGCTTTGGAAATATTTCGCAAACATATACGTGCCATGAATATTTTCACCACCGATGCCACGCACTTCATCTTCAGTTGCAGATATGGTGATTACAGTTTGTTTAGTGAGGTCTACCCCCGCACCCGTTATCTGTTTGTAAAACGCAACGTTTGAGCCGCCAACAACAATTGAAAAGATCACATCGGGTTTTTTCAACTTCATTTTATTGATAACAGAATTAAATTGCGTGTGGCCAAGCGGGTAATATTGCTCACCAATAACCTTCAAGCCGTAAACATTCTCGATATGTTTTCTGGCAATTTTGAAAGAAGTCCGAGGCCAAATATAGTCTGAACCAACAAAATAGAAAGTTTTTGGATTCTTTTCTTTCACTATCCAGTCAATACCAGCTAAAATTTGCTGGGTAGCTTCCTGGCCAGTGTATACTACGTTTCTTGATGCTTCCAAACCCTCATACATCGTCGGGTAATATAACATATTATTGTATTGCTCAAAAACTGGAAGAACTGCCTTCCGTGAGGCAGACGTCCAGCAGCCCATAACTGCCGCTACTTTATCGTTAACAATCAGCTTTTTGGCCTTTTCTGCAAAGTTTGGCCAATCTGTTGCGCCGTCTTCTTGGATCCACTTGACCTGGCGCCCAAGAACGCCCCCAGATTCATTGATTTGTTTAATCGCTAGCTTTTCAGCTTGAACAGACCCAGTCTCACTTATCGCCATTGAGCCTGTAATTGAGTGCAAAATACCCACAGTCACTGTGTCATCAGTCACTGCTAATCCTGTTGTATTTACCACGCTTGTTGGAAAGTCAGCGTTCGCCACTGCGGTGTTGCTTAGTAGAGCAACGGCAGGTAACGACGCTATAGCTAGTAGAATACCTCGCCGTATTGAGGACTTCATCGATTTTGACATGTTATAACTCCTCCCTTTATGCTGGCCTTCCCTAAGTTGAAGATTAATTCACCAACTTCATAGGAATGGCCTGTTAGTTTGATGCAAATGCAAGTTTTGTGATTGAAGTACACCTGCATCGAGTTG
>JAPKEA010000634.1 GCA_028822275.1 Planktomarina sp.
TATTGAGGGCTTTCCACATATAGAAGGTGGTCTCGAGTATTTATGGGGAAATACTTATTTCGACGGTGGAAAAAAGTGCTTCAAAGACTTTTGGGCTCATGATGCCAAACAAGAAAAAATAATATTTGTTGAATTCATTGAGTGGATTTATGGCTTATGGCTTAAAGACCCGTCCATGCATGTTTATCATTACGCTAATTATGAAATTGCGGCTATTCGCAAGCTAATGGGGCGTCACGGGGTTTGTGAAGAGAAGGTTGATAATCTTCTACGTAATCGTGTTTTTGTAGATCTTTACAACATTGTGCGCCATGGCATCATGATTGGAGAGCCGCGTTACTCCATCAAAAATATCGAGCACATTTATCGTGCTGCTCGCGAAACCGATGTGGCATCAGGCGGAGAAAGTATCATTGTCTATGAAAACTGGCGTGAAAATCCTGATGGTTTGACTTGGCAAACCTCCAAAGTTTTAAACTCTATTAGAGACTACAATATTGATGACTGTGACAGCACGCACGAACTGGCTCAATGGCTTCGGTCAGAACAAGCTCGGAATAATATTACTTATTTGCTCCCAGACGGCGAAGGCGAGACAGAGCTGCCTGAAGAAGTCACCGAAATAACTCAGTTGCGGGATCATCTGTTGAAATCTACTGAAACTGAAGGTGACCCCAAAAAGGTTCCATTAATTAAAGTCTTAGCCCATTCACTCGAGTTTCATCGCCGTGAGAACAAACCAACTTGGTGGCGCCTTTATGAGCGATTGGGATCGACGGAACCTGAATTTTTTGAAGACATGGATTGTCTTGCAGGCCTGATACGCACGTCCCGAGCTCCTTACCTTGCAACAACTCGTTCACGTAATCATACCTACGAATATTCTTATGACAGCAATCAACCATTCAAAGGTTCAGGCGAGAATTATTATGTTTTGGGTGAGGATAATTTAAGAATTGTTCGTCGCGATTATAATCCTGATGCTGGATTAATATCTTTTTCGTTTAAGGAAGCATTACCAAACAGACTTAATATTTTGCCAGATGAGTTTGTCGGACCTAAACCTATTCCAAACGCAATAAAAGCAGTCATTGAACAACTTTTGAAGAGCGAATTTAAATCTTGCGCGATTGTTGATTTTCTTACCCGGACACGTCCCAATATTAATGGATCACCTAACGGCAATATCATCAAAAATGAGACCGACTTCATGTTCGAAATTATTTCGGCAGCAGCTAATCTAAATAACAGCTATTTGTGTATTCAAGGTCCACCAGGCGCAGGCAAAAGCTATACAGCAAAACATATTATTGGAGAACTTCTGCGTAGCGGCAAACGCGTTGGGATCTCCTCTAACAGCCATAAAGCTATAACAAACCTTATGGCTGGTGTCGCAGACTACGTGGAAGAAAAATGTATTGACTGCGATATTGTTAAGGCAGGAGGTGATAAAAACGATCCTATATTTGAAAAAAATAATATATCCTTCATTCAAAATGTCACAAAGTTTACAGCAACGGATGCCTGCTGTTTCGGTGGTACAGCATGGGCTTTCAGCAATGACCATGTCGCTGATACATTT
>JAPKEA010000196.1 GCA_028822275.1 Planktomarina sp.
ATTGCCTTTCCACTTAGCGTCTACAGTAATGCGGGACATTTCAGCGAGCAAGTTTGTTGCCTCAGTAGACAGGGCGGACGTATCTTGGGCAGTGTTGAAGCCATTTGCACCCAACGCATGAATTTCTTCCAGGCGAACAACAATATCGTTCAACTGCGCAAGGTCATTTGTCACCATTTCAATAGACTGCAGAGCCTCAGTACCGTTCTGCATGCCAACTTTAAGGCTGGCAGATTCAGCTTTCATACCGAAAGCTACAGCAGTAGAGGACGTACGGTCACCAGGAGAAATATTTTGCTGGCCACTGGCGAGACGTTGCATGCTCTGAGACACTCGCTCAGAGTTCTGGTTCAATTGGTTTTGCACACGATAAAATGCGCCGCCGGCATTAATACTTGTCATTTTAATCTCCCTTAAACTGGTGGGCTTGTCTGCCCTCAAGTAATTTAACGTCAGACAAACAAAAATGTTTAGGAATTAAACACCCATAGCACCAGAACCTGTCAAAATAATGACACTCAGCAGGTGTCAAATATAAATTTTGGCACCTCCGTAAGCACATGTTAACATGTATATACTTAGGGAGAAAAATGATGAAACTCGACTTCAATATTGGAATTGGACAGCGGCAGGGACTGACCCTCACCGTCCAAGTACAGCAAGCCATAAAGCTATTGCAGATGACCAATCTTGAGGTCAACGAATACATTGAGGAAAACTTTTTAGTTAACCCATTTGTCGAACTAAAAAATCAGATATCACGCGACAAGGCGTCCAGTAGTCCCGACACCAAACCCGACACGGCATCAACAGCCAAAACGCTGGAGGAGAGCCCCTTCGCCTCCGAAGCTAAAAAGACAAAAACCGAGATAGAAAACCAATTTGAGACTGGTGAGAGCTTTAAGACGAAGAGTACAGTGTCAAAGGAGCAAACAGACTTCGATCCAATCCAGCTCATAAAAGCTCACGAGAAATCACTATACGTCCACTGCGGAGACTACATAGACCGCCTGAGCCTCTCGCTTCAGCAGCGTATCGTAGCCTATAAGTTTTTGGACGAATTAGAGCCGACAGGTTGGATAAGCGCCACAGTAAAAGATATTGCGCAGCAGACGTCTGTGGATGTCGATATCGTTGAGGGCGTACTGGACACCTTACAAATGATAGAGCCAGCTGGGTTATTTTCGCGAACTCTTGCAGAGTGTCTAAGATTACAGGCCGCAGACGCAGGTTTTCTAGATGGGACACTAGGAAATATTTTAGGCAACTTGCACCTGCTGGGAAGCGGGAAATTTGATTTATTAAAACGACGGTGTGGATGCAGCGACGAGGAGCTCTCAGAAAATTTAAAAATAATTAAATCTCTAAATCCAAAACCCGGACTTCAATTTTCGTCTGAGGCGATAAACATACGCGAGCCTGACTTAAAAATCACGAAGAGTGATGGCGGTTGGTTAGTCACCCTAAACAAGTCAACACTGCCAAGCGTCGTAATAGACAAAGGCTACGCAAAAACTGTTCGAAAAACCAAAATGGATGTCGAGCAGAAGGAATTCATTAAAGAGAAAATAGCTGAGGCAAACTGGCTCAAAAATGCCCTGCAGAAGCGAAATGACACTATGCTTCGCGTCGGCGCCGAAATTGCAAAGCGGCAGACCGAATTTCTAGAGAACGGTCCAAGCTTCATCCAGCCTATGGTGCTACGGGACGTCGCAGAGGCTGTCGAGATGCATGAGAGTACAATCAGTCGCGTTACTACCGGATCTCTCATGGAGACACCTCAGGGAACTCTAGAGCTGAAGTCATTTTTCAGTGTGAGCTTACAGTTAAATGACGATCAAAGTTCACAGTCGTCCGCAGCAGTAAAGTTTAAAATCAAAAAGATGATTGACAGTGAAAGACCCCAAAGTCCAATTAGCGACGATGAGATTGTGGAGACACTAAAGGCCGGTGGAATAAACGTTGCGCGCCGCACCGTAGCTAAGTACCGGAAGGTTCAAAATATTCCCGCGTCATTCATGCGAAAGCGCCAAAGCACATTGGCGGGAATGCTGTAGCCACAGCCTTAAGAGGACAGCTTAGTTAAAGAAAACTTTCTATTCTCGGCTATCATCAATTGATTTCTCAATCGTCTTTTTAATGTCTACTTTTTTTCTTATAACATTTCTCTCGTACCTAATTTTATTATTTGGATCGATTTTTTTAATAGCTAGGCTAACATCAATTTCATTTGTCGCGGCTATTGTCATGTAGTGGTATTTATCTTCATACATCGTGAAAGAACGCATTAAATTATTTTGCGCACGATTTACATAAATAGCCAACATAATAGCTGTCGGGATAAACAAATAAATATGAACAACAAAGGTAAGCAGGTACATGATCGATACCACAGCAAGAGGTGGGTAAAGGCGATATTTCAGTAACCACAAAGGCGGCAGCATCCACGCCAACGGGTCAGGCCTGAAGCTTAAAATATCACATTTTCCTCTTGGATCTCTGTAAATTTCAAAATTCTCATAACTCTGGAAGTCGCCATATGTGTGCTGTTTAAAAGCAGTTAAGACAAAATCTGTCTCATTTTCTGTGGAGTAGCCGAAAGCGCTCTTGATTGGGTGATCAATCAAGATATCAAATAAAACTCCATTCCGATAGAAAGTCAGAAGCCATTTAGCCTCCTCACCTCGGTCCTGAAGGAACGTACTGCGCAATCGCTGTGGACCATCCAGGTAGGCCTTGCCGTCTATAGCCACCAGAATATCATCTTCATTCAAACGCTTCACATAATCCTGAACTGTGATGCCCCCAACTGCGATTTTCAACAAGAAACCTTGCAGGTCAGCTTCACTAGCAACGACCTCTTCGTCACCATCAGGATTTTCAGGATCCTCATTTACGTCATCGTTCATCAGAATTTCAGGAAGTTTGTAGCTGGCTTAGGCTTGACCTTTTTCCGGACTAACTTCTTCTTTGCCGCCGCTACTGCAAGTCGGTTCATCTCAAAAATCTTTGCCGCGATATCTTGTTGCAACATAATAAGCTTGTCTACCTTGTTTTCGAGCGCCTGGAACTGTCGGTACGTTACGATGCTATCACCACTTTGACCAGTGTCATCTTGTTCATCGTCCGCTTGCGAGAAAAATTTCTCCATATTTGAAATTTGTCCAACCATCTGACTAACCAATGAATTTTGGGTTTCCTCTGATTGCGTCTGGATACTTTCCAGAGTTGTAGTTGCAAACTGTTGGATCAAGCTTTCAACTTCGCGGATTGTGAGCTTAGTCGCCTTTGAATATTTAGCCTCGGCGCCTGTAATGTCATCCACAGCCTGCTGTGCCGATGCTTTTAAATCAATTAATGAGGACTTAATTAAATCCTGATTTTCAGAGTTCTGCTTAATCAACTTCACAGACTCGTCTAGCGAGGCAACATTTTCTGTAAAAATGGCCAAAGCCTCAATCGAAACGTTTGAGTTGGTTTTTAGGGTTCCAAGTGCCTTATAATACATCATAGATGCTGCGGCTAGTGAGACGAGACCCGCAACAATTGAACTGATAAAAATAATCATGACAGAGTTGTATATTCGCTTAGCTTGAATATTAACAACTTCAAATTGTTCTCTTAGGTTGTGAAACTCTTCCGTCACCTCAGCGGCAGTGTCTGCCGCATCTAAGGCAACCTGAATACTATCCTGGATGTTATCTTGTGGAGTTATCTTAGCAGCCATCTATCAAAACCTCTTGGACAATAACGCGTTCACCTTCGCTTTGTGATAAGCACAATCTGTGCCAGTTGTTATAAAAACTGACTGGCTAGGCAGAGATTTCGACTTAAAACTAAATTTTTTACACCCCCAGGGGCGATTTTTATCATGGGTGACGTAAAAGTGTGAGCAATTAGAGCATGTTATTTTGGCCATAACACTTCACCAAACTTGATGACTATTCTTTGAATAGTAAAACGCATCGCGGCAAGTAATGATAAGAAAGCGCCAGAATATACTAAAACTCCTTTAAGAATATTATCATTTTCCATAAATATTTTAGCCTCAAAACCCAACCAAATTGATGCACCAAAAAAGGCTACCGACGAAATTAACTCGCCAGTTGATCTCTTACGTTTACTCATCTCATAATCCTTAAACTCATAGTTTTGCACCAAATTCATCATAGAGCAGATCACTAGGTATTTGTGGGTCTTCAAAGGATGGATTGGCGCCGCGCTCTAATTGAAGCACATAGGCTAAAACAGAAGCAACCGCCGAAAATAAATCTTCAGATACATCGGCACCAATGTCGCTCGTAAAGTATAAAGCCCTTGCCAACAACGGGCTGCGGACCCTGCTGATATTTGCCTTGTCTGCTTCATCTATAATACGCAGGGCCATAGGCCCCTTACCCATTGCGATGATATAGGGAGTATCTCGCATATCGGGAGCATACTTTAACGCCACAGCAAAATGTGTGGGGTTCGTAATAATAACTGACGCCTCGTGGACATTGTCTATAGCTTGGGCGCGCTGAGATGCCTTTTGGCTCGCCTCCATTTGGAGACGTCTAATCCGAGATTTAACTTCGGGTGACCCCTCGCTATCCTTTGACTCATCCTTCACATCTTGTATGTTCATCCGCAATTTTTGTAGCCACTCGTGGCGACTATATAAGTAATCTGCCACACCTATAATAGCAAAAATACCTACCAACGCGCCGACTAATGCCAAAAGAGACTGATGGAAAACTTTTATCCCATCATTTAAGCTTGAGCTGCTCAAATACAATATTTTAGGCAAAAACGACCAAATTATTAGTCCCGTCACTGAAATACAGAGCGTAACTTTCATTATTGCTTTGACGAGCTCGACCAGTCCCTTAACCGAAATTATTCGTTTCAATCCAGTGAGAGGGTTCAGCTTGCTGGGCTTAAAAGCAATGGCCTTGCTTGAAAAGTTAATAGACCCTGCAACAACAATTTGAGTAAATAGTACTGAAATAAAAATTGGGATCGCAAAGAGGGCCGCCCCACCTAAGATCAGATTGAAAGCTAAATCCGAACTAAAAACTCTCAAAACGCTTAAGCCTTCGGGGTGATCCCACCTGAAAAGAGAAGTCCAGCTAGCCAAAATGCTTTTTGAGAACATGCCCAGACAAAAAAGAACAAATACACCCATCAAAGTTGATCCAAAAACAAACATCTCTTTGGATTGGAGTATATTTCCATCTTCCTTAGCTTTTTCTAATTTTTTGTCGCTGGGGTCTAATGTTTTTTCTGCACCCTCATTCTGTTCAGCCATCTTTCTGCTCCACCAGCAACGACATTAGCAGATCTATTATTTGCTGAATTAGGTCCTTGAAAGC
>JAPKEA010000197.1 GCA_028822275.1 Planktomarina sp.
CGTCAATCACACGTGTTGGGTTTGCGGGTGGTGAGGGTGAAGGTACCGGTGAACAGTCTATGCTAGGCGCTATGATGGACCAAATGTCTGAGCAAATGGACGGTATGGCACGGATGTATTCACAAACAAGCCAAGGCCAAGCTGATGTCGAAACTCATCTAATTAAGCTTACCTCTACAATCGAAAAATTGACTCATAAGCTGGACCAAGGCCAAACGGAGGCGCTGGAACGTGTTGCAGCAAGCCAAGAAAAAATGTTGGCACGCATGGGACAAGGCGGTGGGGAGGGGCTAGATGCTGAAAGTCGAAGCCGTTTGCGTTCTATAGATGTACAAATGCTCAGGATTTTGGAAGAAGTTTCATCGGGTCGCCAAGAAAGTATAGGCGAGATCCGCAGTGATTTGAACAACCTATCAAAAGCAATCAGCAGCATGGCACGTAGCGCCACAAATAGTCAGAAGTAGGCGGGCAGCATGGCTCTTTCTCGCCGCACGGGTGTTAGGTTCCAAGCCTCAATCTGGCCCGGTTTTGTAGATGCAATGACGGGCCTTCTCTTGGTTCTTATGTTTGTGCTTACGATCTTTATGGTTATTCAATTTGTGTTACAGGAAACTATCAAAGGTCAAGGCTCTGAGCTTGATGTGCTCAGCTCGAGTATTCAGCAAAAAGATCTGGAATTATTAAAACTTTCGGATCAGATTTCAACGCTTGGTACGGCATTAGGCATGGAGCGAGAATTGGCTATTCGTTTACGCGATGAGGTGGCAGATCTTGATGCGTCTCTTTCAAATGCGCAGGCTGATGGACGTACACAATTAGCTCAAATCAAGGCATTGAAGTCAGAGCGGGATGCAAGTGCTGCCAAGCTAGAAAATGCGAACACAGTTATTACAGACTTTGAGCTTCAAGTCGCTGGTCTGTTAGTTTCCCAGAAGCAGAAGCAAAATGAAATTAATGAGTTCTCCATTCAGGTCTTCCAACTTCAAACGATTCAAGGTCAAGCAAATACTGAAATCTTGGAATTTGAAACCCAGGTCAGTTTGCTATTGTCTGAAAAAACTCAGGATAAAAAAGAGATTTTGAATTTTGAAACTCAGATCCAGAAATTAATAGACACGCAAATTCAAAACCGCCAAAATATTGAAACAATTGAGGGTGAGCGTGCAAGTATTCAGCAATCACTTTTAGCCGCTCAAGCCACGATTCAAGAGAAAATTGCGGCTGCCGCATTAGCAAATTCTAAACAGAAATTTATGGATAAGATGATTGCGGACCTAAGCCGCTCCCTTGATCGTAACGAGATCGAATTGAACCGTTTGAGGGGGAGCATCGATAATAGCGATGCTGTTCTCAATGCAAAAGACATTGAACGTATGGCTGAAGCAGCGGCTGCCGAACAACTTCGCAAAGAGTTGGAAGGCAGCACGGCGGCTCTATCATCCCTAACTTTACAATTAAATGCTGAACGTGAAAAGGCGGAAGAAACTCTAACGTTGCTTGCGGCGGCCCAAAACGCTGAAAGTAATTTAAGCGAAGTAACCGCTGCTGCCCTCACCGAGGCGGAAAAAATAAATGCGCTTTTGGCTGTTTCGCAAGCGGAGCTGAAAAGAGTAAAGGATATTTCATCTGAATCACAACGACAGGCAGTTGTCTTGAGCCAAGAAGTAGCAGCGTTGCGTAGTCAGATTAGCTCCTTGCAAACCACGCTTGGTCAAATGGAAAGTGAAGATGAAGCAAATGAAATAGAAATTGTGAACCTTGGAAAAAGCCTGAACAATGCCTTGGCGCGAGTGGCTTTGGCTGAAAAGAAGAATGCCCAGTTTCTTGCTGTGGAAAATGAACGCTTGGAAGCCGAAGCTGCGATTCTGCAGGCAAAGGCAGAAAGTCTCGAGGGATACAAATCTAAGTTCTTTGGAGAAGTACGCAAATCATTGGAGGGTCAAAAAGGGGTAAAACTTGTGGGGGATAGGTTTGTCTTTTCGTCCGAAGTCCTGTTCGCATCAGCTGAAGCGGAATTGACTGACCAAGGCAAAAATGAAATTGCCGAGATAGCAGCTCTTATTCAAGGCGCAACACGTAAAATGCCAAACACGATAGATTGGATATTACAAGTTGATGGTCACACCGACAATCAAGCTATCAGCTCGGGCGCACAGTTTGCAGATAACTGGGAGTTGAGCCAAGCGCGAGCCCTCTCCGTTGTTCAATTTTTAGTTAAGGAGCAAAGTATGGACCCTGCTCGGTTATCAGCCAATGGTTTTGCCCAGTTCCAGCCAGTGAATGCAGACAATACGTCTGAAGCAAGGGCGCAAAACCGTCGAATTGAGTTAAAACTGACCGAAAAGCAGAGCTACACAGATTAAGGCCTTCCAAACTCTTCTGGGCTGGCCCAGAAAAAAGTTTTTAAATTACTCTGAAATCAACAATGGTGGCTTTTTGTCCTTATTAGTTATGCGTGCTTTCTGTGGTTCCTCGATGCTAAGATCCAATTCGCCGGCTTTTACACCAACTTTTACAATCCCACCCTTCAGAAGTTTGCCAAACAATAGCTCTTCAGCCAAAGGCTTTTTGATGTGTTCTTGGATGACCCGTCCTAGTGGCCGTGCTCCCATTTTATCGTCGTACCCTTTATCACCTAACCAATCAGCGGCAGCTTTTGTGATTTCAATTGTTACGTTACGATCCATCAGTTGAGCTTCAAGTTGGAGTACAAATTTTTCAACTACTTGCGCAATTACATCCCGACTAAGAGGCGCAAAGCTTACTATTGCATCAAGGCGGTTACGGAATTCTGGTGTAAAGGTCCGCTCAATAGCTGCGGTGTCTTCGCCTTCGCGGCGATCACGTCCGAAACCAATGGCGGCTTTTGACATTTCAGACGCACCTGCGTTTGATGTCATGATCAAAACAACATTGCGGAAGTCGGATGTGCGCCCATTGTGATCTGTCAATTTGCCATGGTCCATGACTTGCAGTAAAATATTGAAAACATCCGGGTGCGCTTTTTCGATTTCGTCTAGCAACAAAACGCAATGTGGGTTTTGATCTACGCCATCCGTCAACATTCCGCCCTGATCAAAGCCGACGTAGCCGGGAGGCGCACCAATCAAACGGCTAATTGCATGCTTCTCCATGTACTCTGACATATCGAACCGAATAAGTGGTACTCCCAGGCTGTCCGCCAACTGTTTGGCAACTTCTGTTTTTCCGACCCCTGTGGGTCCCGCAAACAAGTAGTTTCCAATAGGTTTTTCTGGCTCACGCAGCCCTGCGCGCGACAACTTAATCGCTGAAGAAAGCGCCTCTATTGCGGGATCTTGTCCAAATACAACCCGTTTTAACCCTGCTTCTAAATCTCGTAAAATTTCCGCATCATCTTTTGATACAGTTTTTGCAGGAATACGCGCAATTTTGGCGACAACAGCTTCAATTTCCTTGACGCCAATAGTTTTGCGCCGTTTGCTCTCAGTAACTAGATGTTGTGCGGCGCCTGCCTCATCAATCACGTCGATAGCTTTATCGGGTAATTTACGGTCATTAATATAACGGGCTGCAAGTTCTACAGCTATTTTGATGGCCTCGGCTGTATATTTGATATCATGGTGTTCCTCGAAATAGGGTTTAAGCCCTTTGAGGATTTTAATGCTATCTTCAACGGAAGGTTCCACGACATCAATTTTTTGAAATCTGCGCGATAAAGCGCGATCTTTCTCGAAATGCTGACGAAACTCTTTGTAGGTGGTTGAACCCATACACCTAAGTTTGCCGCCCTGCAGCGCGGGTTTAAGTAGGTTCGAGGCATCCATGGCCCCACCAGAAGTAGCACCGGCGCCAATTATAGTGTGTATTTCATCAATGAAGAGTACTGCATCAACGTGGTCCTCCATTTCGGTCATTACCCCTTTAAGGCGTTCTTCAAAGTCACCGCGATAACGTGTTCCGGCCAGAAGAGCCCCCATATCAAGAGAATAGATTGTTGTTTTTGAGAGGATTTCAGGAATTTGACCTTGTACGATCTTGCGCGCTAGGCCTTCGGCAATAGCCGTTTTACCAACGCCGGGATCACCGACTAAAAGTGGGTTATTTTTGCGCCTACGACATAGCACTTGGACACATCGTTCGACCTCACTGTTGCGGCCAATCAAAGGGTCAACATCGCCCTGAGAGGCTTTGGCGTTTAGGTCAACGCAGTACTTGCTTAATGCAGTTTCATTTTCTTCTGTATCAGGAGCGTCCTCACCGAATAGGGCGTCGTCATCATCAGCACCAACAACGGGACGACTTTCGACGAAGTTGGGGTCTTTCGCAACGCCGTGGGCGATAAAGTTTACCGCATCGTAGCGGGTCATTTCCTGTTCCTGTAAAAAGAATGCAGCGGTGCTTTCGCGTTCAGCAAAAATCGCAACCAAAACATTTGCGCCGGTCACTTCTGTGCGACCCGAGGATTGAACGTGAATCGCCGCACGTTGTATCACCCGTTGAAAAGCTGCGGTTGGCACGGCCTCTGAGCCTTCAGCCTCTGTTATCAGTGCGCTGAGGTCGTCTTCGATAAAGTCTGTCAGCTGCTTTCGCAAGATTTTAACGTCAACTGAACATGCCCGCATCACTTTTACCGCGTCCGGTTCATCGATCAACGCAAGTAATAAATGTTCCAATGTTGCTAATTCATGTTGCCTCGCATTCGCGGCTGCTAACGCTTCGTGGATGGCGTGTTCCAAAGTATTTGAAAATGATGGCACGCTTCTCTCCTTTAAGTATCTCGGTCATTTTGACCGCTGTTACCCCTAGACTTCGGTTTTCTGCGCCAACCTTCAAGGGGGTTAGGTGTATTTTGTGGTATAATTTTTCAAACTTGGACACTAATTAGCGCTTATTTGCTCAAAAGTTATCTTTTTTAGCTCGGATTGTGGCAAAAACCTTCGCGGCCGGAGCCCCTAACATGCCGATGGCGGCTTGTAATGCTTGATCATCGGCACGCAAAAACGGGTTCGTTTGTAGCTCATCAGAAAGCAAACTTGGGACTGTGCTTCGACCCTCGGATAAATCCTTTGCTATTCGGGATGCGCGTGCGGTGATGGCCCGGTTATCTTCGTTCAGGGATAATGCAAATGCCATATTGTCGCTGGTGTACTCATGCCCAGAATAAACGAGTGTGTTTGCAGGTAAGTTACGCAGTTGAAGAAGACTATCCCACATTTGTTGAGGACTGCCTTCGAATAATCTTCCACACCCCATAGCCATTAAACTATCGGCGGTAAACACAGCGTTTATGGCTTCTATGTGCAAGGCGAGGTGTCCAATTGTGTGTCCGGAAACATCATAAATTTGGCCAGTAAATCCAGCCAAT
>JAPKEA010000635.1 GCA_028822275.1 Planktomarina sp.
GTCTCTTTGAAAAAGGTCTCGTCTATAAAAAGACTGCGGCAGTAAATTGGTGCCCTGTTGATAATACAGTTTTGGCAAATGAACAAGTTATAGATGGATGTTGTTGGCGCTGTGATACGGTAGTTGAGAAGCGTGAAATTCCTCAATGGTTTATGAAGATCACTGATTATGCTGATCAATTACTCAATGATCTTGACCAGTTAGATGGTTGGCCTGAACAAGTGCGAACTATGCAAGCAAACTGGATCGGTCGCTCAGAAGGCTTACAAATCAATTTTGAGGTGCCGGATAGAGGGCTTAATTTACCTGTTTACACCACTAGAGCAGATACCCTTATGGGAGTGACTTATCTTGCAATTGCTGCCCAGCACCCTTTATCTTTGAAAGCGGCTGAAACTAATCCTGAGTTAAAAGCTTTTATTGATGAATGTGGCAAGATGGAAACTAGTGAAGCTGCTGTTGAGACTGCTGAGAAAAAAGGGGTTGACACGGGAATATTCGCAAGTCATCCAATTACTGGTGAACTAGTCCCAGTTTGGGCTGCTAATTTCGTATTAATGGGTTATGGGACTGGTGCAGTGATGTCAGTACCTGCTCATGATCAGCGTGATTATGAGTTTGCTCATAAGTACGGGTTAGAAATTAAAAAAGTTATTGAACCTGCTAATGATGAAAGTTGTGATCTAAAGACAGCAGCTTATGCAGATAAAGGGCGATTAATTAACTCTAGCCAGTTTGATGGCTTAAGTTCAGAGGCGTCGTTTGATGCCATTGCAAAAGTATTAGAACAAACCAACAAAGGCGAACGCCAAGTTAATTACCGCCTACGCGACTGGGGAATTTCTCGACAGCGTTATTGGGGTACACCCATTCCAATTATCAATTGTCCGGATTGTGGGGCTATAGCGGTTCCAGAAGAAGAGCTGCCTGTGCGTTTGCCGGAGGATGTAACTGTTGATGGCAGTGGCTCACCTATTAAATCAATGCCGGAATTTTATCAGTGCTCTTGTCCAAAGTGCGGTGGGGAAGCGGAACGTGAAACAGATACTTTTGATACCTTCTTTGAGTCATCATGGTACTTCGCGCGCTTTACTTGTCCAGACAATACTGAATCGATGTTAGATGAGCGTGCTAAGCATTGGCTACCTGTTGACCAATACATTGGTGGGATTGAGCATGCAGTTTTACACCTACTATACGCACGTTTTTTCCATAAACTGATGCGTGATGAGGGTTTAGTGGATGGCGATGAACCTTTTAAAAATTTATTAACGCAAGGAATGGTACTCAAAGATGGTGTCAAAATGTCAAAATCAAAAGGCAATACGGTTGATCCTCAAGCCTTAATTGATAAATATGGTGCTGATACAGCTCGTTTATTTATGATGTTTGCAGCACCGCCAGAGCAGTCATTAGAATGGTCCGATAAAGCAGTGGAAGGTTCAAATCGTTTTTTAAAAAGATTATGGAGCTTCACAGCAGGACATATTGACAAGGGGACATGTGTTGAATTATCGCTCGATAATTTAAGTGATGATTTAAAAAATATTCGCCGTCAGATTCATAAAACAGTATCA
>JAPKEA010000198.1 GCA_028822275.1 Planktomarina sp.
CAAAAAGTAATCGTTAGAATGCTGACAAGATTTTGTATTCAGTTAATCTGATGCGAATTAGTAAGGCTGTGATGGATAGAATAACGCTAATGTAAGACCTTGATTTCAAAAACGGTTTGGCTGAAAAATATAAAGGTAAATAAAGTAATGTTTGATAACAAAATTCTTCTAATCACTGGTGGTACTGGTTCTTTTGGCAATGCTGTTTTAGAACGCTTCCTAGATTCATCAATTGGAGAAGTTCGTATATTTAGCCGTGATGAAAAAAAACAGGACGATATGCGCAAAAAATTTGCCAATGACAAAATTAAGTTCTTTTTGGGCGATGTTAGAGACGTTGAAAGCCTCCGCTCTGCAATGCGTGGTGTTGATTATGTTTTTCATGCTGCAGCCCTGAAGCAAGTCCCCTCCTGCGAGTTCTATCCGATGCAAGCCGTTAAGACCAACGTGATTGGAACAGAAAATGTTTTAGAGGCTGCTATTGAGCATGGTGTGGACCGTGTCATTTGCCTAAGCACTGATAAGGCAGTGTATCCAATTAATGCAATGGGCATAAGCAAAGCCATGATGGAAAAAATCTCAGTGGCAAAGTCTAGGGAGAGTGGTAAAACATCTATTTGTGTGACCCGCTATGGTAATGTCATGGCATCCCGTGGTTCTGTAATTCCTTTATTTCTTAATCAAATTAAGAGAAGCGTATCGTTAACTGTAACGGATCCTCATATGACTCGATTCATGATGACTTTGGATGATGCAGTTGATCTAGTAATGTATGCTTTTCAAAATGGGGAGAGTGGAGATGTGTTTGTGCAAAAATCCCCCTCTGTAACTATAGAAATTCTAGTCGAGGCTATCAAAAGTCTGATGGGCGTTCCAGATCATCCAGTCAATATAATTGGCACTCGTCATGGAGAAAAGTTATATGAAGCGCTTCTCAGTCGGGAAGAACTGGCAGCGTCACAAGATCTGGGAGATTATTATCGAGTTTCTCCAGACGGAAGAGGACTGAACTATGACCGCTATGTGGAACAGGGCGAAAAAAATATTTCGTCTTCTGTAGATTATAATTCTCACAATAGTAAACGGTTGGGTGTGGCTGAAATGAAAAATCTACTGGGAAAGTTGGACGAGTTCCAAGATGTGGGTGTTGATTTTGCAAGATAAAAAGAGATTGCAATTAAGTGATTAAACGCTTGAAAAGCAAGACGCCCAGAGCTACATCAATTGGTTTGACTCAAAAAAAAGAACTACCATACGTAATTATGTTTTTTGCATTGGCTAGTATCCTTACTTCGTTTATAGCTTTGCAGGGGACCAGCCCTATCTCAGTCTTTATTATTGGCGAAATTATTATCTGGCTGTTTATCATTGATTTTTCACGCACTAAAATATTAATGCATGTGTACCAGGTTATTCTAGTTTATTTCTATTTCTCATTGGTTGTGTTCCATTCGTTCAATGATAAAAGTGATGAGTTTTATTATATTGCATATTTTGTTGGTGTTCTGCATTGTCTGTTTTTTGTTGTTGGGTATCATTTGATATCTGCTAAAAAGATAGTTAGGCCAGTAGCTCCTAAGCAAAATATGCTGTCGTTGGCGTATGTTGTGTATGGTGTTTCTTTGGGGCTGTATGCAGCATTTGGTTCTAGTGTAAATGATTACAGTTACCAATGGTTATCGTATGAAGAATCTCAAGCATTGCCCATCTACAAGATCTACATAAGTATGATTTATAGCTATATTTTCAAAATGGTTATTTATCTAACATCTCATCCAGTAATCATAACAACGCTTTCGTTCTTTGGTAACCAAATAAACTATCCAATGTCAGGTGTTAAAGGCCCCACGGTAGCAGCTTTGTTGAGTTTTTTTGTTGTCATTCAACTATATCTGTATCGAATTTCTTTTAGAGGTTTCGTATTTTTGGGAATTATTGGTTCTGGATTTGGTTTTTTGCTGATAGGTTCTACAGCTTTTCGAGGTGAACTTTCTGTTCAAAGTTTAATCTCCACCCTAAGTAACGTTGAGTTGCTTACTGGCCGGTGGCGTTACTTTATTGGGGAATCGCCAGAGTCTAGCCATATCAGATACACGGCCGATATAATGCGCATGATTGAAAATGGAGTTACAGGCTTTAGGTATGGATTTGATCACTATAGGTTTTTTTTATCTCCATTCAAAGGTTTTGTGAGTGGTTGGGAACTTTCATCATACAACCAATACCCGGTATTATTGACCGGGTATAATGTTAGTGCAGGCTTGTATATTGGCTTAGCCGGTGAGCTTTTTTGGAATTTTGGATGGTTTTTCCCTCTATTTTCACTTGCCTATGGTGTGAGTCTAAAATGGATCACAAACTATGCTTTTTCAGGTGTTTTTCTTGGGCTTGTGGTTTATCTAACAATGTTTCACAGTTTAGTTTGGCACCTTTATAGAGGAGAGACTAATGCCTTCACAATGACGATTATAGCGTTGGTATTAGCGATGATAATTATGAAATTAATCTTGAAGGTAAGGCAGGTGAAATTACTCGTTTTTTACATAACTAAGTTTGGTTTTAAGCGAAGGAGTTCTGGGAGCGTGAACCATGATTAGTCCGTCCAAAACTACAATACTAGTTACAGGAGGATCTGGCTTCATAGGGCTAAATCTAGTTTTGCGCTTGAGAGAGATGCCGAATACTTGTGTTATTTCGTTTACTCGTCAAGAAAAACTCAATAGTTTAGTTGATTTGGTAGCAACTGCTGATATGGTTGTCCATCTAGCTGGAGTCAATCGTCCTGATAGTGAGGCTGAGTTTACTCTTTGTAATGTTGATCTTACGAAGGCAGTTTGTGATGCTATTATTTTTTCAAATCGTTCTATACCGTTGATATTTGCATCTTCAACGCAGGCTGGGGGCTTCACGTCATATGGCCAAAGTAAACAAGAGGCTGAAAAAAAAGTGCTGCTATTTGCGGAAACGACAGCCAATCCAGTTTGTATCTATAGACTTCCGGGGGTGTTTGGGAAATGGTGTAAGCCCAATTACAATTCTGTTGTTGCTACCTTTTGTCATAATATCTCTCGAAATATACCTATTCAAATTTCAAATCCAAACGTCAGTTTGGAGTTAGTTTATATTGACGATCTCGTCGACAGATTTATAGATAAGTTATTTAATATGAGTTTATGTTTAGATTGGGGGCAAGTAACACCTATCTACAAGGTAACCTTAGGGCAATTGGCCGAACAGATCCGTCGCTTTGATGATTGCCGGACTAGTCTAATGACAGAGCGTGTCGGGAGTGGTTTTGTAAGAGCTTTATATTCAACTTATATAAGTTACTTACCAAAGCATGATTTTGTTTATACTCTTCCAAAATATGGTGATGAGAGGGGTGACTTTGTTGAGATGTTAAAAACCCAGGACAGCGGTCAATTTTCTTACTTTACTATAACGCCAGGTGTTACTAGAGGCGCGCACTATCACCATACAAAAACAGAAAAGTTTCTAGTCGTTTCAGGTGTTGTTCGTATGAAATTTAGACATTTAGTTGATGGCAATAACTTTGAAGTAGTCGTTAAGGGTGACATACCTCAGGTGGTTGACTCAATTCCCGGATGGGTTCATGACATTACAAATATAGGAAATGAAAAGGCAGTAGTTATGTTGTGGGCGAACGAAGTGTTTGACCGTGAAAATCCTGATTGCGTGCCTTGTGAGGTTTAAATGAAAACTTTAAAAGTTCTGACAGTTGTGGGCACTCGTCCTGAAATCATAAGGTTGTCTAGGGTGCTAGCGCAGTTGGATAAATACTGTGATCACGTCTTGGTCCACACTGGGCAAAATTATGATTATGAGCTTAATCAAATATTTTTCGAAGACCTGGGTGTCCGCAAACCTGACTACTTCCTCAACAGTGCCGATAATTCATCGAGCTCAGCTAATACTATCGGTAACATTATCACTAAAGTAGATAATGTGTTAGCAGAAGAAAAACCAGATGCTATGTTAGTGCTAGGGGATACTAATAGCTGTTTGTCGATTATTCCTGCTAAGCGCAGAAAAATACCTATTTTTCACATGGAGGCAGGTAATCGCTGCTTTGATCAGCGGGTTCCAGAAGAGATAAATCGAAAGATTGTTGATCATACGGCAGACGTGAATTTGACCTATAGCACCATTGCTCGTGACTACTTGTTGCGAGAGGGTCTGCCCCCAGACCTAGTGATTAAGACGGGGAGCCCTATGTTTGAGGTGCTTAACCACTACCGGGAAAATATTGATGAATCGTTAATATTACAACAATTAGGTTTGACACCTAAAAGCTATTTTGTGGTAAGTGCTCATAGGGAAGAAAATATCGAGTCACCCCGATCCTTTGGTAACCTTGTGGAGACCCTTAATTCGGTTGCTGAAGAGTATAGTCTTCCCATAGTCGTTTCCACCCACCCGCGAACACAAAGTAAAATTGATGCTATGGGTGTGTCATTTCACCCGCTTGTGCGATTGCTTAAACCTCTGGGCTTCTTCGATTATAATCAGTTGCAACTATCAGCGCGGGCAGTTTTGTCTGATAGCGGCACCATTAGTGAAGAGTCGTCAATACTTGGGTTTCCAGCGTTGAATTTAAGAGAAGCTCATGAGCGACCTGAGGGTATGGAGGAGGCTGTTGTTATGATGGTAGGGCTTGATATTACCAAGGTTCGTCAAGGGCTTACTATATTAGCAGGTGGGGAAAGTATGAGGTCTGTAGTAGATTATAATGTACCCAATGTGGCTGCCAAAGTGGTGCGAATTATTCACAGCTACACAGAGTATGTTAACCGTGTAGTTTGGCGGAAATATTAGTTTGGCAATTTTGTGAATATTTTAATAGTTAGTCAGTACTTCTGGCCCGAAAATTTTCGTATCAACGACCTCGCTAAAGAACTCGTAGAAAGGGGGCATAACGTGACCGTGGTTACGGGTTTGCCTAATTACCCACAAGGGAAAATTTTCACAGATTTTAAGAATAACCCAAGTGATTACCAGCATTACCATGGTGTGAATGTCATCCGTGTGCCACTTATCTCGCGCGGTAAAAGTTCTTGGCGCTTGGCTTTAAATTATTTGACCTTTGCTATATCTTCTTGTGTTTTGGCCCCATGGTTATTGCGAAAAAAGAGAATAGACATGGTTTTTGCTTATCAACTATCTCCAGTTACCATAGGTCTACCTGCCATTTTAATGGGGCATATTAAGCGTGCCCCTGTAGTTTTTTGGGTGCTTGATTTATGGCCTGAGACATTATCTGCATTAGGTGTCGTTAAGTCAGGCTGGATGTTACGTTGGATTGGAAAATTGGTT
>JAPKEA010000636.1 GCA_028822275.1 Planktomarina sp.
AAGTCAAGGCTAGCAGCTTCCATAATATCGTAGACAACATAGTCGATAGACACCTGAGCCACGGCTGCGAGATCGAGCGCGAACCGGCGGTTCTCTTTTGAAAAATTGATAACCTGCACTTCGGCACCTAACAGTGCGAGAGCAACGGCTATGCGACTGTGAAAGCCTTGCACATTACAAATTCGCTTGCCCGCAATCGATGTAGTACAAAGAGAAATACGGCGTATGATCCGTTCAGGTTCAGCGATAATTCGTTCCGCTTCAGCTTCTGCGCTTCCAAAGGCAGCTGCCCACGCGTCAAATCGTTGCGTATTTCAAGCCAGTCGGTTCGCTTCAGTCATCTTATGCGATCTGTCAGGTTTTATTCAGGCCGTTTACTCAAACACTGAAGTTGCACAAGCGGTCCCACTGCCCGTTGCAGCACGCGTGATGTGGATTTGGTAAATTTTCCATAGCGCCATAAAGAGCCTGAATTGCAATTTGGGTTTTTTACTGTTTTATCATTAAAATACCGCCTAGGCGAGGCGACCAATTCGTCATGCTGGCATGAATGAGAGCATCGCTATAGGCCTGTCGTCGCCCCCGTTTACCAGACGTCTTCGCGTCCTAATCCCACCGTCATTTTTTCATACCAAATCAGGTCGAAAGAAACCCTCGTCACTCTGACAACAGCTTATAACTCAATTAGGTCTTGGTCTTATAAGTCGTCTGGACCCAGCCACTAACGGTCAGCAGCTGGCTTGCTGGGTTCCCGTCATGAATTTCCACCGATGATATGAGCGAAAAAGTCGTTTATTAAGGTTAATTTTAAATATCGCTTGTAAAAAATCGTACCACGCTAACTTGTCTACAGTAAAATTGGCCCAACCGGAGATGACGCTATGCGATATTTTTCAGCTACCTTTTTTTATATTATGATTTCCGCCGGATATTTGATGGCTGCGGGCAGTGATTCCAGCGGCAGTTCCGGCTCATCAAGCGGCAGTTCCGGCGCATCAAGCGGTGGAGGGGGCAATTCATATAGCTCTGATTCATCCGAAGGGCCCGATAATAAACCAGATCAGTTTCGGGCAGTGAAAGCTCTTATATACAAAGAAAAATACGTTGAAGCATACGAGATGCTTACCACTTTAGTGGCAAAAAAAGATGAGGATAACAGACAAAACTTACTTGGGTTTACGGCTAGAAAATCAGGCAACTACAAAAAGGCCGCAAAGCATTATGAGGCGGCGTTGAAACTTAACCCTAAACATCTTGGGGCACTCGAATATCAAGGTGAGCTTTTCATTGCCTTAGGCGAGTATGACAAGGCTGAGATGAACTTAAATAGGATTAAAAATCTTTGTTGGCTTTATTGCAAAGAAAAAAAGATGCTTGCCAAAGCCCTAAAGGCCGCAAAAACCAATTAAGGATGGTTCAGCTTGACCATTGAGGCATTTAAAATATTTGCATTTCTCGGTTAGACGTTTAACGAGCGCCCAAAACAGCAATCTCTACTAATTATAAACAGACTTTAGACTGATGCGTTGCGCCGAGGATTATTAAGCACGGTCAGATATTTTTGTGATGCAACAT
>JAPKEA010000199.1 GCA_028822275.1 Planktomarina sp.
AATATCCAAAATTTTGAGCAGCGTCAAAAAACGGTATCTTTTTATTATGTTTTTCACCACTAAACACCGCCAAACCACTGTTGGATAAAATACACCAATCAAAAAAACGACCCGGATCTTGTTTGCGCCCAGGAGCCATATCTGAATGGCCAATCACATTTTTAGCGGGAATATCCCAACGATTCATTATATCAGCCAAGAGCGCTTTTAGTGCGAGCATTTGACCCTCTTCAAAGGGTTGTGTTCCATCATTGCAAAGTTCTATTCCGATTGAACCCGAATTAACGTCATCCATTGACCGCCATTTGCCGACACCCGCATGCCAAGCACGATAAGCCTCTCCCACCAATTGCGTTATATCACCAAATTTATCGACAATATAATGAACCGAAACTTGATGGTCAGGGTCACACAGACGCGCAATAGCGGCCTTAGGGCAATCCATAGCTGTATAGTGTAAAACAATTAGATCGGGCCGGTCACAGCCAATGCGATGTCCAAAATTGGGCGATAGATGCCTGGAAATTACTGGCGGCGTCAGTTTTGCACCACGGCTCGGAAGGAGCGAGGATCCCAATCACAGGCAAATCCGTCTCCATCTGGATCAATGCCGAGACGGTCGCGAACAGGCCCACCCCCAGCTAAAAACGCCTGCTGAGCCATTTCGGAGGTAGAGAACTTTTGGCAGTTTCTGCGATAGCGATTTTCTGTACTCAACACAAACCGACGGTAAAGCTGAACGCCAACTGGATTATCGGTACGAATTGCATAGTCAACGACGTTTGGCGTAGACCCTTCACGAATTGGCAGATCTTTTACCTCGACAACAATATATTTCTCTCGATTTGCCGCAATCCGCGCAGCATCACTTTCAATGCTCTGTTCACTTGCAACGGCATCAAAATCCTGTTCGTTAGATAAGCTTAGGCCTTTCTTAATTGGCGAAACTGTAACCGGCACTGCCACATCGATAGGGGAATCCGGCAATTCAGTCAAAACAACACCTAAAGATCCAGGAATGCCCAGATCAAAACTGGACTCTGCTTGCCCAATCTCAATATTTAATAAACGCTCACCCGTATTGCTTAGTATTTCGTTCGACGAAAAAGGCTGACAAGCCGTCAAACCAAACAAAAATGTTAATTTCACGAAATATCTCATACTTTTTCCCACTTTTTAAAGCTCAGGCTAGCGGGGCAAACCACCAGACACCAGAATAACTTTACTTGGCGACACAGATTAAAGCATATCAGGCTTAATTTAGCCCAAGAGCATACCCCATTATATCCACCACTGCGAAGGTTTTGTATTGAAGCCCAATGCTTCTTCCAAAGCGTAAGCCGTATTTAAAAGTTCACCTTCCTCCCAGGGTCGACCTATAAGCTGCAAACCGAGTGGCAAGCCTTTGCTATCAAGTCCCGCAGGCACCGATATAGCTGGCAACCCTGCAAGGTTAACAGTCACTGTGAATACGTCAAACAGATACATTTTTATAGGATCTGCATCAGCCATTTCTCCCAAACCAAAGGCCGCCGACGGCGTTGCTGGAGTTAAAATTGCGTCAATTCCAGATGTAAATGCATCATCAAAGTCTTTCTTGATTAATGCACGTACGCGGCGCGCACGATTATAATATGCATCATAAAAACCTGCTGAGAGAACATATGTTCCGATCATGACACGGCGTTGAACTTCGGAGCCAAAGCCCTCAGCTCGTGTTTTTTCATACATTTCAGTAATACCATCGCCTGCTTCGAGCTGCGCTCGATGGCCAAACCTAACACCATCATAACGCGCCAAGTTGGATGAAGCTTCAGCTGGCGCAATAACATAATATGCCGGCAATGCGTATTTGGTGTGAGGAAGGCTAATATCTCTCACTTTAGCGCCTGCATCCCGCAGCATTTCCGTTCCTTGCGCCCAAAGCGCCTCTAACTCAGCTGGCATATTTTCTACTCGGTACTCTTTTGGAATACCAATTATTTTTCCCCGAATATCGCCACTCAACGCCGCTTCAAAGTCTGGCACAGGTATATTTGCGGAGGTACTGTCTTTAGCGTCAAATCCACACATAGCTTCGAGCATAATCGCCGCGTCTCTGACATTTTTGGTAATTGGACCCGCTTGGTCAAGAGAAGACGCAAACGCCACAATACCCCAACGTGAGCACCGGCCATAAGTAGGCTTGATCCCAGTGATGCCCGTAAACGCAGCTGGTTGGCGAATAGAGCCGCCAGTATCCGTGCCTGTGGCGGCAAGGCACGTCTCGGCTGCTACTGCAGCCGCTGATCCACCTGACGAACCACCGGGGGTCAAATCACGATCATCAATCTTCCATGGGTTCACAGCATTACCATAGGTGGAAGTTTCATTTGATGAACCCATTGCGAACTCGTCCATATTTAGCTTACCAACCATTACGGCGCCAGCATCAAACAACTTCTGCGAAACAGTTGACTCATATTCAGGTTTAAAACCCTTCAAGATTGCACTTGCAGCCTGAGTTGTAACACCCTTAGTACAAAATAAATCCTTCATTCCAATTGGAAGACCACACATTGCAGGCGCATCACCTGCCTTGATGCGCAAGTCTGCAGCCATTGCCTGAGCGCGGGCAATAGCTGATGTGTCATGTACAAAAACATTTAAAGGTTTTGAAGCGGCTACCGCAGCGAGAGATGCTTCGGTCAGCTCAACAGATGTTGTTTCGCCTGATCTCAACGCATCACGCGCACCAGCAAGTGTAAGCTTCATTAGATCAGACATTATTCGACCACCATAGGAACAGCAAAAAAACCTTCACGCGCATCAGGCGCGTTGGCTAGCACGGCTTCTTGCTGATGACCGTCGTTAATTACGTCATCACGACGAAATAAGCGTTGCGGCGTAACAGATGTCATTGGCTCAACACCTTCAACATCAACCTCATTCAGTTGCTCTATGAAGCCAAGAATATTGGTGAATTCTTGTGCCAATGCGGGCAAATCCGCTTTATCCACCTTTATTCGAGCCAATTTGGCAACTCGGGCGGCGGTCTTGGTGTCGATCGACATCGGTGGTCCCTCACTTCTGCAAGTTGTTCTGAAGTTTACTAACTTGGCTTTTGCAAGTTGCCAAGAGCCACAAAGCACAGCCTACCGGTTCAACCGCTTCTTACTAAAAAAAACTTTTAATAGTTCAACACAATCTTCCTCACAAATTCCACTTATGACCTCAGGTACATGATGCGCCTGAGAATGCGAAAAGACGCGAGCTCCATGAGCTGTACCGCCAGATTTAGGATCACTTGCTCCATAAATAACTCGAGCGAGACGCGCATGTACCAAAGCGCCTGCGCACATGGCACAAGGCTCAAGAGTGACATAAAGACTGCACCCCTCCAACCGTTCTTGACCTAAAGCCAGTGCAGCTTGGCGGATAGCTAGGATTTCTGCATGCGCTGTTGGATCATGGTCTCGACGTGTACGATTACCTGCAACGGCCAAAACCTCACCGTCAGCAGACACTATTACAGCACCCACTGGTACTTCATCTGCCCCTGCCGCTAGACGTGCTTGATCCAACGCTAAATTCATCTGACTGCTAAAACGCATCTATCCCCGCTTGGCATTACATTGAACTCAGTCTAAGCCCTGAGAATGGCAGATGAAACATCAAAGGGCGATCGTATCGCAAAAGTTTTAGCACGCGCGGGCATTGCGAGTAGACGTGACTCAGAAAAATTGATCGCAGCCGGCCGCGTGAAAGTGAATGGACAAAAAATATTAACTCCTGCCCTAAACGTGCACTCACATGATAAAATCGAGTTTGATGATAATCTCATTGAGGCGGCTGAAGAAGCGCGTCTTTGGCTTTACAATAAGCCTGCTGGACTGGTGACTTCCGCACGCGATGAGAAAGGCCGCGAAACAGTTTTTGATAATCTACCCGATCATCTACCCAGGGTCATGTCAGTTGGTCGCTTAGATCTAAACTCAGAAGGTCTGCTTTTGCTGACGAACGACGGTGGTTTAAAGCGGACAATGGAATTGCCCAGCACAGGTTGGACCAGACGCTACCGTGTGCGTATTAAAGGCTATCCGCGCGAAGGTGCTTTTGAACCACTCACTAGAGGCATAACCGTCGACGGTGAACGCTTTCAACCCATGACAATTCAACTTGATCGCCAAACAGGCGCAAATTTCTGGCTCACCATCGGCCTAACTGAAGGTAAGAACCGCGAAGTTCGACGCGCAATAGAATATTTAGGTTTTACTGTGAACCGCTTAATACGGATTTCTTATGGTCCTTTCCAGCTTCGAGAACTGAAACACGGAGAGGTCGAGGAGGTGAAGCGTCGTATTCTGGCCGATCAGATGGGTTGGAAAACAGAACCAAAAGTCATGCCCAAAGCTCCCAAAGCTTCTATTCGTAAAACGAGGGTTAAACCAAAAACACGCAGTTAAAATTTTAATACACAGCTTTAATTTGAACCTAAGAAATGAGCTTCAACTAATGGGCATTTTTAAAATTATTGATAACTTGAAAGCTCGTTCACTATATTTTTTTAGATGATTTAATACGTTCAAATCTTTTAAGCCTATGTGCGCTAAATGACCCCATAGAAGATAACAAAACTACACTAATGATCATTGCTAAAGGCGTTCCGTCAAAAAACTGACCGGCTACAGCCGCAATAACTGCAGATCCTAACGTGGCGAGGGCGCTAATCACACTCGCACCAGTACCCGCAATATGCCCAAGTGGTTCCATTGCCAGAGCAGTAAGGTTTCCGATTGTCATCCCTGCCTGAAAAAATAAACTGAAAATCCAAAAAACAAAAATGCCAAAACCCATTTCTCCAGAAATAATACCTGCATCAAGCAGTATCAACATTAGAACGCTGAAGACTAACTGGACCAACAAGGCTCCACTAATCAAGCGCCGCATACCCAGCCGCATAACGACCAGGGAATTTAGCAAACTAGCAGACGCAGATAGTCCAGCAACGAGAGCAAACCATTGCGGAAAGCTATCAGCTCGATCAAAGAATTGATCAAAGACCTGTTGAACAAGCATAATACATGTAAATAGAGACGCATAACAAAAGATCAGTGTAACAATTGCGGTCCGTACAATGCCTAATGAGATTATTTCTAAAAATGCCAATTTAAAAACTTCCAGTTGAAAGGGTACCTTCCGATCAGGGGTTAATGGTTCCTTTACCCGAAAGCCTGTCCAGATAGTGCTAATAAGGGTAAAAATAATAAAAACTATAAAAATAGCTCGCCAGTCAAACACTGAAATCATTCCCGCTCCAAGCAAAGGTGCTAAAGCTGGTA
>JAPKEA010000637.1 GCA_028822275.1 Planktomarina sp.
GAGGCCTTTACCGATGGGCTGGCAGAAGAAATGGCATCAAAAGAAGTTTCAGTCAGCGTTATTGAACCAGGCAATTACCAATCGCATATTCGTCGTAGCAGTGTTCGTCGAGCATTCGCCAAAATAGAAGCTGCCGGTGGAAAAATTACCCCCGAAATGCAGAAGCAATATGAGGCCACCGCCGCCTATGAGTTAACGCTGGCAAAGCCAGACGCTGTGTCAGCGGCCTATATGCATGCCCTGTTCGACACAAAACCTTTGCGGCGGTATGTGGTCACTCCTAATCAACAAGAGCGGGCGTTCACCATTAGCACCAAGATCAAACAGTTGGTTGAGCTGAATCAATGGGGACCCCATAACTATAGTCGTAATCAGTTGGTTGAGATGTTAGACAAGGCGCTGGCTGATAAAGAAGGTTAATTCATCGGTATTTGATAAAGCATCCTGATTGGTAAAGAAGCGTTGTTACCGATCTATTCGCCATTATCAAGCTTCTTGCTTGAACGAAAAAAAAGCCTCAGAGCTGTAAAATTCTGAGGTCTTTTTACGTCTTTGGAAACTAAGTAACTTAACTTCCTGATTTATCAGCAACGGATTGAGCGTGCCAAACACGAGGAGTTATGAGGTTATGTTGAAAAAATTATGTCGTTAAATGCAATATAATAAAACATTTGCATGAAAAACCCTTAAAAAAAATTAATATGATAGACTAATATAGATTTAACACTTTGCGACACAGCCTATGTCCCAAAAACAGTTTGAAGTCCAACATAGAAATCGTCTTCTAACTGGTGGGCCAGATAAAATGTGGCGTATTGACGATCTGAGGTCCTCAACAGGAGGTATAGATGCGAGCATTGCTAAACGCACACTTGAACGCTGGATATCAGCGATTCCATGGCTTAAGAGCTCCCATCATGCTAATGATCAGCTAGATGAGTTAAACCGACCTGCCCGTCAACTTGTTCTCGATGCCTTTGTAATGAGGGCTCGAAAGAAACGCAAAGCGGCGTTATTTGTGCAACTACATCGTCTTCCTAATATGGATGATGATCAGCAACCCCAAGAATATAACGTATTAGTTGCAGAAGATGGAAAAGGAGCGAAACGTTGGTGCCTATTGTGCGACGACGAGATTCCATCATTGTTAACCGGATTGACACTTTTAGCCGCTGGCAAACCCACCATTTTCTTTCCCTCAGGGGGCCTGGTAGTGACTTGCCGTGAATTCAAGCGATTAGGGCAGAGTGTGGCTAAAGATATTGATATCGCAACCGGGCAATTTCCTGAACCCAATACTTCTAAGACTGAATATATGCCGGAGACTAAAAGTATGGCTAAAACCCAACCAACGAAGCTTTCTCATTTAGATCGTCTTGAAGCCGAGAGCCTATATATTATTCGAGAGGTTATGGCTCACGCAGAGAACCCAGTGATGATGTACTCGGTAGGTAAAGACTCTGCCGTAATGCCACATTTAGCTCGAAAAGCCTTTTACCCCAGTCCACCTCCGTTTCCCCTTATGCACGTGGACACGCGATGGAAGTTTCAGGCTATGTATGACTTTCGTGACG
>JAPKEA010000200.1 GCA_028822275.1 Planktomarina sp.
CAAAACAAATATGAGATTGTAACGTGCTTAAATATGGGTTGTTTTTGTTGACGCTTTCGTCTGCTTTAGCCGCTGCAGATTGTGACTTTAATACTTCAGAATATTTGGAGGAGCTGTCCAACCCAACATCCATTGATTCAATTAACATCGAAATTCCAAAAAGTAAAAAATGGATCGAAAACGGATTTAAAATATTTCTACATAAAAGTCCCATAATTAGGGAGAAACATAAGAAGAAATATAAAGCCAAAATAAAAGTTCGATATGCGTTTGGTAATTGCTCATACGAGGGCAAGGTAAGGCAGACAGGTGATAATAAGGATCACATAGAATTTACGGATCTCGTTGCCAGGCAAAGCTTAAAAGTTGAGCTCGATTCAGGAAACGTATTGTCCGCTACAAGCTTTAAGCTCCTGCTGCCAAGCACACGCGGTGGGGATAATGAAATATTTGGCACGCTGTTACTAAGCCAGTTTGGGTACATTGCGCCAAAAACGTTTTCTGTTATTGCAGAGGTGAATGGTGTTTCTCTGGATTATTTGTTCCAAGAAAATGCCGAAAAGGAGCTTTTAGAGCGGCATGGGAGAAGAGAGGGCCCGATATTTGAAGGTGATGAGAGTTTGGTTGGGGATAATTTCTTAACAGTTAAGTCTGATGATTTCTGGGTATTTAGGAAACATATATCTGGAGCAAGACTCATTAACGACAACTGGCCTAGAAAAAGTAGGGAATACTTTTTAGTGACACTGCGTGCCTTTATATTGCTGCAAAGAGAGATGCTGGGTTATGAAGTGTCATATCCTCAGAAAAAACTTTATTTGAATCCAGGTCTTGGGAGGAAAGGTAGGGGTAATTTTAGTCGTTTTAATTTTTTAATGCTGGCTATGGGAGGTGAACATGGCCTCTATCCGAATAATCGAAAATTTTATTTTAACAGCTTTCTCGGGTCCCATGAGCCCGTTTATTATGATGGAGATCTTGACCTGCAAGGTGGTCTTGCCCGGCATCTAGATGTATATGGTTCAGCCGATCTTGATTATTTTCTCAGGGATATAGATAAGACAGAAATAGATCAGCTTAAAAAGCAGCTGCGAGATCTTGATCTTGCGAAATTTTCTATGGATTTTGCCGATCATTCAAGGAATGATGCTGATAAGGCGCTAAAGATATCCAAAAAATTCCTCAGCCAGATATTAGCTAATGCTGACGAATTAAGTGACCGCCATGTTAAGCAAGTATCTTTGGGTTCTTCAAAGGTGTCCTATTCTAAAGTTTTGGATCATATCGAGAAAAAGTCCATAGACAATAAAGTTGATCAGAAAATGATCGCAGTCTCTTCGATTGGTGAGGACGCTGTGACGTTCTTTAAGTATTGCCGTGACAGTGAAAATAAGTCCTACCTGTGTTCCGAATCGATAAGTTCTTTTTCTGATTTTGTTGATATTATGAAAAAAAACGAGTTCGGCGGAGTCAGAACACTCCTAGTCAATTTTGATAAGAGCTTGGAAAAATCGTTTTCATTCTCTGTGACCAAAAGTCCAGTTGGTGATATTTTACATTCAACTGGTTCAGAGGTGTCTTATCATGAGGGGACTAGGAAGGTCTTGAAACTTAAGCAGCTGAAACCAAATGATTGGTTTTTGCTGAGGGATATGGTAATTCCTAATCTTGATATTTACTTGGATGGAATGTCTGCTGAAAGTACACAATTTTCTGATATTCAATCGTCTAATTTTGGCTTTACCGGCTGTCTTAATTTTTATAATGTTGTATTTAATGGTACCTCTATGACGTCTAATGGTGGTGCCTGTGAAGATAGTATCAATATAGTGGCTAGCAGTGGTCTGATCGAGAATATAAATGTTCAGGATGCATTTTCTGATGCGGTTGACTTTGACTTTTCGAGTTTTACTGTCGCGAAGCTTTCAATCGTTAATGCTGGCAATGATTGTTTGGATGTTAGTGGAGGTAATTATCGTATTGTCCAGTTGTTAGCCCAAGATTGCGGTGATAAGGGCGTTTCTGTTGGTGAGGGATCTGTTTATAATGGTACAGATGCCTTAATTTCACGTAGTCGTGTGGGCTTGGCTAGCAAGGATTCCTCAGTAACAAGAGTTAAAAAGTTGAAGATAATTGACTCAGAATTTTGTCTGCAAGCGTTCAATAAAAAACCAGAATTTCATGGGGGAGTTATTTACACGGATGATTATTTCTGTGTCGGGCCCCTTTTAGTCGATGCTAACTCCAGCTTATTTGTGAACTGACTAACATATGACTTTTCGTGTCGAGCAAAAGATTATTCTTGGTCCTGTTGAAGCCCATAAAATCTATTCATATTTTTGCAGTAAGGGAATGTGCCCACTTTTCCCTCGTCGACAGATTTATAGTTTATATTTTGATAATAGAACTGGTGCCAGCTATCTGGATTCTGAGGAAGGTTGCGTGCCACGGAAGAAAATTCGTGTGAGAAATTACGGTGGTAATAGCGATAAGTTATTCGAAGTGAAGACATCTTCATGTGAAGGAAGATATAAGACAAGCGTTGCTATAAATGAAGCTGAGTATTTAAAATATTTACTAGGTGGGGTGTTTGACAAGTCGTATGGACTCTGTATGCCGGTCTTAAGTGTTTGCTATTTTCGAGATTAGTATAGTTATAAGGGTATTCGGATAACTATCGATAAAGAAATTGAGTATGGTAAATTCGGAACGCACCATACTTTTCGAGACACTCATTGTGTTTTGGAGTTTAAGGCTCCGGCGGGCATCTCTCTTGACTTCTTAGACGGGCTCGTCTCGACGCCTTTATCGAGGTTCAGTAAATATTCGAGAGGGTATCAAAACCTAATTGCTTAAGCGTTTAATTTTTCATTTCGGAAATTTAGAAGCCTCGGATTTTTTAATGCGAATTCAGATTTAGGGATTTATATGGCAAGTGTTAGTGTGATTATTCCGACTCTCAATGAGCGGGCCAATATTGTGGCTGTTGTGACTGAGTTAAGGTCGATTTTGGCTGAGATCGACCATGAAATCATTGTAGTAGACGATGATAGTATTGACGGGACTGGCGATCTAGTTCGATCTACTTTCTCGAATGAATCCGATAAACATATTCTGTGTATAAAACGTAGTTGGGATAGAGGGCTTTCGTCGGCTGTGGTTGTAGGAGCGTCACTGTCCACTAAGCAGTACATTTGTGTGATGGATGGTGACGGACAACATAGCCCTGCTGATCTAGGTGAAATGATTAAATTGATATCGGCCAAGGACTTGGATTTGGTGATTGGGAGTCGGTTTCTAGAACACTCAGTTGAGAGTATGTCGTGGGTTCGCAGAGCCGTTAGTAAACTGGGAACCAAAATAGCACATTGTTTCATCCCCAAGACAGTTACCGATCCATTATCTGGTTTTTTCTTGGCCAAGTCCTCGATCGTTCTAGATCTTAAAAAAAGGCTTTATAAAGGAGGGTTTAAGATTCTTTTCGATATATTGATGTTGAAAAAAGATCTTAATGTTAGTGAAGTAAAGATTGACTTTAATCGCAGGCTGAAAGGAGACAGTAAAATAAATATTGCGACCTTTTATCATGTTGTTGGTCAAATTATTGAGAATATAACAAGAGGATTCCTCCCTTCAGGCTTTATTGTTTTTATGATGGTCGGATTACTTGGTCTTGTAGTACATTTGTTTGTTCTCAATAGTCTCATTAGTTTTGATGTTTCATTTTATTGGTCTAATGCGTCAGCGCTTCTCTTAGGGTTAGTAAATAACTATCTACTGAATAACAGCATCACATTTGGTAGTCGTTACGTTACGTTTTGGCCTAAATTAATAGGCTTCTTGAAATACATCTTAGCGAATAGTCTTTCGGTTATAGCAAATATAGGTGTTGCTGGCTATCTCTATATGGGTGAATTTGGGGTAGCTGCCTCTGCTATAGGCGGTATAGTATCCGGGGCATTCCTTAACTATTTCATGAGTAAAGAGTTTGCGTTTCGTTAACCTGGAGAAATTAAAGTTAGTCCGATGATGAAGGCTGGATACCCATTTTATTGTCGGTAGAATTATTTTGGGGGCCCATTTTTTTGTTTATAGTATTGAGAGGTTTATGTTGTTAGCTTTAATTGGAAGGACAGATCCACTATTTCATGCGGATATCAGTGATTTCAAACTGGAATTAGAAGATATTATAGAAAAAGGCCGCTTCCTTGTGATAGGTGGTGCGGGCTCTATAGGTCAAGCTGTAACCAAAGAAATCTTTAAGCGTAGCCCTGCAGTTCTTCATGTAGTAGACATATCTGAAAACAATATGGTCGAGCTTGTGCGTGATTTAAGAAGTACTATTGGCTATGGGGCTGGGGAGTTCAAAACCTTTGATGTCGATTGTGGATCCGTTGAGTTTGAGGCGCTTATGAAAAACGAGGGCCCTTATGATTACGTGTTTAATTTGTCAGCCTTAAAGCATGTTAGAAGTGAGAAGGATCCGTATACGCTAATGCGAATGATTATGGTCAATGTCTTTAATACAATTAAGACCCTGCGGTTGGCTAAAGCACTGGGCGCTAAAAAATACTTCTGTGTATCAACTGATAAAGCGGCAAACCCTGTCAATATGATGGGTGCCAGTAAGCGTATTATGGAAATGTTTCTAATGAGAGAAAGTGTAACCCAAAACATTTCAATGGCGCGTTTTGCTAATGTGGCCTTTTCTGATGGCTCTCTCCTTCATGGATTTAACCAACGGTTCGCAAAAAAACAGCCGTTTTCAGCCCCAAATGATGTTCGTCGCTATTTTGTAACGCCGCAAGAGTCAGGTGAGTTGTGCTTGCTATCTGGATTGCTTGGGAATACTCGAGAGATATTTTTCCCAAAGCTCAGTGAAAAATTACACCTGATTACATTCTCTGAAATTGCTGTTCGCTATTTAAGGGAGCGTGGTTATGAGCCATATGAATGCGAGTCTGAGGATGAGGCGCGAGATAGGGCAGAGGAGTTGATAGTCAATAAACAATGGCCTTGTTATTTTTTCAAGAGTGACACAACGGGTGAAAAAGACTTCGAGGAGTTTTTTACTGATAACGAAGATTTAGATATGGAGCGTTTTGAAACTGTTGGGGTTATAAATAATCAACCTGAATTTGATGAAGGTAAGCTAGACGACTTTATGGACGGAATTGAAGCTCTGAGAAAAAAAGGTACTTGGATCAAAGATGATATTGTTAAATTGTATTTTGGCCTGTTACCTGAGTTTGCTCATAAAGAGACCGGTAAATATCTAGATCAGAGGATGTAAGAAT
>JAPKEA010000638.1 GCA_028822275.1 Planktomarina sp.
TGACGATAATGTATACTATCTGACTGGCTACTACGACTATTTGCACATGGAATTTGGTCGCCCCACCATCTTGGTTGTGCCGAAGGACGGTGAAACGCTACTTATCACGCCGATGATTGATTTCAATTCAGCAACGCATGCCGCCCGCGTTGGTCGAATAGCCCCGTGGAATGACGGCATGGGGAATGAGTGGCGTCAGGAATTGCCAGGAGCCATTAAAATGGCTGGTAAAATAGCAATTGAACCAGACCACATGCCCCCGTCTGTGCGGATCTATGTTGATGATCTGGTTGGACGTTCTAAAATGACCACGGCTTCGCCGATACTAAACAAAATGCGAATGATCAAATCGGTCGAAGAATTGCAACTTGCACGACATGCAGGGGAGGTAGCGACTGCCATGATGCAAGCGGGTAAAGCTGCTATTGGTGATGGAGTTGCAGAGTTCGAAGTTGCCATTGCCACATCGCAGTCAGGGACCCGCAAGGCGGCTGAGCTTCTGGCTGCTCATTATCAAGATGGGGATATGTCTCCCAATACCCATTTTTTACAAATCATGGCGTCAGGCAAAGAGGTTGTCAAAACCCACCACCGCGCCTCGACCCGGATAATGAAACGTGGAGAACCTGTATTTTTGTGTTTCTGTGGGATGACGAATTTCCACCGTTACAAGTTGGGGTTTGATCGCTCGTTTTGGATTGGTGAAATTGCAGAAAAGCCGCAGCAGGCTATTTACGAGGTTGCTGTAGCAAGTCAAAAAGCAGCTCTGGACGAGCTGCGACCGGGTGTTACTGCCGAAAGTATTCACGCTGCATATGCTGAAGTGATCCAAGGTGCTGGCTACGAGTACCCGTTCCGTTGCGGTCGTGGCACAGGGCTTAGTTTCCTGGAAGTACCGCAACTTGTCACAGGCGACACCACAATTATTCAGCCTGGAATGGTGTTGGCTGTAGATGGCTCAGTATCTGTTGAGACTTATCGCGCGCAAGTTGGAGATAGTTTCATCATTACCGAAGATGGGTGGGAGCCACTTACTCATCATCCAAAATCTGTTGAGGAAGTTATAATCTGATTCTCTAAACCGGTCAGTCTATCTTTTGCTCTCCTCGCTATCAATTTGGTCTGCCAAGGGTTTAAAAGGTGCAGGAGACTAGAAAGTATGTGGTGTTTAAATGAAAAAATTGCACGCGTGGATCCTGCTAGGTTGAAAGAAGGTCTCGCAAGAAAATATTTAATATGACCTATTTACCGCCGCTGAGCATATTGAATTAATCTTTAAGGCTGCATTTCTGTGATGATTTAAATACAAAGATGACTTGTAATTTTGAAGTTATTTTTTTGCAAAACTACCAAGATTAGAATTACAGGTTGCCACCAATAAATGCACACAAAGTTCGATAATAGGTCTTACAAACAAACCTGGCCTACTTATATCTTGCCAGGCGTTGGGTGTGTGTAGTGTTTATAACGTAGGGTGTAGCTGATACTGTAAAATCAGAGATTAAAAAACTTTTGCAATTGCGATACTGCGTCTTTACCACTTTGATAGGCCCCATGTGCTGTTCCGTA
>JAPKEA010000201.1 GCA_028822275.1 Planktomarina sp.
ATTGGGAAAAGTACTTTGGATTTTAAGTCGATATTGGCTTGAACGGTTTCATACGGAAACATATGAACTTGCGACCAGTCTGCGTTGTAAGCGCCGTTTTCAATAAATGCTATATCAAAAGGACCATATCGATCACCTAACTGTTTAAATGTTTCTGAATAACCACCATCACCACTAAAGTAGGCTCGCATGCTGTCTGAAGAAACCACCCATGAACCCCATAAAGTTGAATTTCTATCTCTTAGCCCTCGGCCGCTAAAATGTTGAGCAGGTGTTAAGGTGAACTTAACATTACGATAGTTCTCACTGTCATGCCAGTCAAGCTCGCTAATTCTATTTGTATCAACCCCCCATCTTTCTAGATGAGCTTTAACTCCTAATGGAACCAAAAATCGATCAACAGTTTTTGAAAGGTCTTTAATTGCCTTGAAATCAAGATGGTCATAGTGATCATGAGAAATTATAACAACATCAACTTTCGGCAAGCCGGCGATTTTTATTGGGTTCTCATAGGAGAAGGGCTTTCCAAAAATAGGCACGGGAGAAGCTCTATTGAAGACGGGATCTGTCATTACAATTAGACCATCAATATTCAGTAGTAATGTAGAGTGCCCCAACCAGACAAATTTTCCTTCGGTCAAACTGTCTCCTCGAAATTGAATCGTTGGAAGAGCGCCTATAGGGTTTTTATCTTTTGGAGGAAACAACCAGTTCATTAATGTTGCACTCTTTGGGTAAGAGTCTGAAAAAATTAATGCGTTTTTATAATCTGACTCTAAATTACGGAATTTTCCAGCAGTAGAGTTTTTTGACCTTTCAATAATTATTTTGCTATCTTTGTCTGGCGATGCGCCAAAAACGGATGAGAATTTGAAGAAAATAAATATCAAAAAAGAAATAGCAATCAGAATATAAAATAGATATTTGATTACGGTAGGCGTGTTAAAAATAATTGACATAACAAAGTCTCCGTAGACGAGCAATCGGGCTTTTGGAGTCACAATAGCAATTGAAAAGTATCTTTTCGATCTGCCACTACAGGTAGAAATATATAGAGACTTCTACTTCGTCTTCCCTTGGTTTAACGCTAACGTGGAAAGTAGGTACGATTCCTGATGCTAAAACGAATTGCCTGAGAACACTAGTCCCATGCTGTATCAAAATTAGCAGAAACTGAAAAGCAGACCAGGGTCATTTTTTCGTGGTTTTTCTTGATTAATCGCTAGTCCGAACCTTCTGTCGTTAACGTGATCAATAGGTATTGGCAAGTTAACTCCTAGATCCGGTAACATCATTAGTTATTGTTACTGTATCACCACCGCTTTTTTTCCAATACCCAAAGACATTTACTCGAAAAATACCCGTTGGTTTTCTCTGAAACCTGTTACGTCAACGGCACTCTGAACTTTTCTGATAATTAGCTAATGGTCAGCAAATTTTAGTATATATAGCGAGCGATAGAACTGAATTCGGCAACTCGCAAGGGCCCCGGCGGCGAGGCCTGAACTAAGGTTTTTTCTGTCTAACGGGAGTGGGTAACGATTTAATAAATAAAAGAAAGGCCGCAAGTAGCACCCTCAGACGGCGTCTAGAGTGCAAACATAAATGCCGCAAATACAAAAAATAGTTCAGAAAAGGTAAACCATTAAATATCTGTGTGTTCAGGACCACAAATTGTTGCCTTTAGACTAGCTGCACCGCCTTCTAACAAAGGCTCCAATAACTCCAAAAGCCCGGTCTCTACCCTCCATGACAGATATTCTGCTTGATGATCCAAAGTTTCCCAATCTTCGATTAGATGCACTGTATTTGATGACTCCTCAATATATGTGCTTACGCTTATACAGCCAGCAAAACTCCGAGTGTCTGGCAATGCCGCTTTTAACAGCTCTTTTAGTTGATCTAAAGTTTCGGCTTTAGCGGGGAATGAAACTGTTACTAAATTTTTCATTTTGCTACTCCATTTTTTATCGCACGTATCTATTGGGTGATTAAGAAGCTTAGTTAAAGGAAGGACAGATTCCTGCGCCTAGAAAATTACTGCCACTGCAGTGTAGCAGGTAATGACTGCATGATGCGGCCATGCTTATCCATCTAACTCGGTAGCCAATGAGACCGGGATCTGGGCAGTCAATTGGCTTGTCTCAGGATGTATTGCATATGAATACCATTTACCCCATTCGCCCCATTTACTTCTATTTACCCCCATTTACTATCGCATCCTAGTGAGCTGGATAGCCGCATGCGGCATATAACGAGCCTTTGGCTGCGCCGTGAACTGAATCACAAGTCTTCGACATTGTTATCCTGAAAAACTGCATTACCCTGGTAAGTGAAGAACATCGAGTCGGAATCAAAACCATACTACTGAAATAAAGTCCTAAAAAATTATATTTGCAACCTGCCAGATTAAAGTTGGGGAGGGGAATACGCGAAGCCACTTAACAGCTTTGTCATGCCCCCATCGCCCCTCTTTGTCCAAGATCACCGTGCCTTTAATGGCGCAAACCGTGATCGACCGTTGTATGCAAATCCACGGCGCCGGCGGCCTAACCGCCGACTACCCCATGGCAGAGGCCTTTAACTACGCCAGATGGTGCCGTCAGGCCGACGGCCCCGATCAGGTGCACATGATGGCGCTGGGTAAAATGCTGGTCAAACGCTATACGCAGTAGGTTAAGTTGGGGCGTGATTAAAGATTATCGCGCCCCTCTTTTGCTTCAAAATCTGCTTCAAGATCTGTATCAGCAGATAACCGGCCCATTTGCATGGCTCTCGCCGCGTGCTTAATCCCTCGGACATAAAAAGGTACCAGCACAAACATGCAAACCACACTTAAGGTCACATAACGGTTAATCACACTATCCATGGTCCAACCGTGGTAATTAATGAGTTTGTAGGTATCGGTGTGGCTGCCGCCACTCGCCCCGTACGGCACTGCCGATAGATCATTTAACGACACCCACCAGGGTGAGACGATATCCGCAAAGGCGGCGGCGCCGATAAAAGCAAAACCCCAGCGCAGATAACCGGCGTACCAGTTCGAGTGCTTATCAAAGTTAAAACCTGCCATCAGCACGATGGCGAGCATCATACCGACGCCGTCACCGCCCCAAGTAACCAACACCTGAGCGGTGCTTTTATCCAACACAAACGTTCCGATGAACTGCAAGATCAACAGCAGAACGCCGATCAATAGCAAACCACCATGGCGGTTCAAACGCGCAAAATTGATCAGATAACAGACACTGGCAAACAGGAGCACAGGCGCGAAAAAGCCACGATCTTCGGGAATCAACGTCTTCCAAAGAGTCGGAATCGAGTTAAAACCACTGAACCAGCCCACCAGCGCATGGCCAAACTCGTGGACCGGCATGCCGAACACGATGCGCAGCAGACCGCCGCCAAAACCCATAATTTCCATCAGAAAGGTCAGCGCGAGCATGCCTGGAATAACGAAGATACTCAGCTTGTACTCAAGCTCAGGCTCTTTGACGGGCTGCCAAGCATCCACGAAGCGCTGCTGCTGCAATTCTGCTCTTTCGGCTTTCTTGGACTTGCGAGGTACCGCCTCAGCCTTTTTGCTCGCCTTGCCCGCTGCTTTGATTTGGGCAGCTTTCTCATAATCTACGCCGCACTTGTCGCAGATTAGACCTGAGCCTCGCGGCGCGCTGCACCATGCACATTCCAAACTCATCTAACGCGCCTTCTCAACTGAACCGTTACATTTCAACCATGCACTGAGGATAAAAGGCCTAGCCGCTAAAGGTACTTTATATATCGACCAACACTTCGACAATTAGTCTTCTTATTCGCTCTCAACATGAAACAGTTTGCTATAAATCTTCCAGCTGCCTTCAAATTTTATAAAAGATAATGTGTCCAAGAAAGTTATGCCCAAATATTTATCTCTGACTTTTACTGATGCGGTTGTTCCCTCAACTCCAGACGCAAGGATTTCAAATTCTACCTCTTCTCCTTTTTCTTTAGGGGAAGGTTGCTGCGATGCAACAAAGTTTGCAAAATCATCAACAGACATTTCCATAAAATCTCCATGCAAATACCCCACCACCGTCCCGTTGCAATGAAATGCATCTTTTACTTTTTCTGCACTTGAATGGTTCATGCTGTCGATATAAAGCTGTGTTAGGTCTTTGATTTTCTCATCATCATTCATATGGCCTCTCCTATTTATCAACCTCTACTATGAAAACAAAAACCCTTGCAACAACTCTACCGTGGTGGGGTTTAGGGCTATTGTTGTGTGTAGTTTCACGATCATACTTACACGATACTTGGTTTAGTGTCAGGAAAATTTAACGCTAACTATTATTTAGAGCTAGAATCATTGAGCCACAACAGTCTGGGTATCGGTGATATGCAACCACTCCTGTGCAAGGGGTGTACTTAGGAAGTCGGTCTGGTGGCTTTTCGGTTACCGGGAAATAGGGGCGGGCGTGGTTTCGAGGGGCCCTTGACACCTGAAGTCATCATACAGCGCACCACCCTACTGGGAGGCTTTTGGCATGGGGATTAAGCGGTAGCCACTGGGAATAAGTTTAATAACGGCCTGGGAGAGCACTATGAGCTTGCAAAACATGTAAGAGTCTAAAGGAGAACAAATTGGACACCCACAATATTTGACTATGCAGAGAACCTTCAAACAATAAAGGTCTGTTATTGAAAACGGGCGCTTAGCCCGCGCACATAGTAGCCACAACACAAAAACCCGCGAAAACCGGAAAACCGGAAAAGCACTAACAACACAACCGCTAGTCCGGCACTCTCGAATTGTGAAACTGTGCAATTTTCCATTGCCCATTTTGTAGTATGAGCGCCATGCTAATACGCAAAGGCATGCCACTAGTTTGACCCGCTGGCCCAACCTGCCACATGCCTGAAACAAGAACGCTATTTTCGGACAATGCTAGTACGGAATACTTCAGTGCGCTTGCAACTCTTTGACCAGGTGGACGGCCACTTATTGCCGAAAAATATTCTCGAATTCCGGCAGTGTCCTCAACTAATGTTTTTGATCCCGTTCCCCAAAAGATTGCGCCCTCGGCGAACAGATTCACTATGCTGTCAACATCTGAATTCGTAAATGAACTTAGAAAATCTTGGAATACAAATATAGCTTCATCTTCTGCCTTGGATTGAGCGTAAGCGCCCCCTGCAAAGCCAATAAGCATTAGTGAGATAAGTGTAGAGGTGAATGTAGAGGTGAGTAGTTTCATGTTCTTGTTCTCAGGGATACCTAACTGTTTTTACACAGTAATATATATAGG
>JAPKEA010000202.1 GCA_028822275.1 Planktomarina sp.
CTGGCAGTGGTTCGTCAAGCAGCAGTAGCAGCATTTCTGGCAGTATCTCCACCTCGTATCTAAGGTGATGCAGAAAAAATGTTGAATTGTTCAAATGAGCACGATTGAGGTTTGAAATGCAACGGCTCATCCTAAAAATGACTATCGCAATAGCTGGACTAATCGGGCCAATAGTTCAGGCGTCTGAATTAGAAAAAAATGAGTTGGACGAGGTTGTAACCTTTGCAACTAACCTAGGTATTTATGACTGTTATGGTTTTAAAGGTGCTTACGATCACCCTGAGATGAACCAAGTATACACTGTAGGTAAGCATTCAATCTATAATATTGTCTGCATTTTGGGTGCCTCTAACTTTGGCACTGTTTGGTTTCAGAGGTCTGGTCATGGACCGCTTAAGCCAATCTATTTTGCTATACCTATTTTATCTTCATCTCGGATTGTTGGCTTTGAGGCCGTCAACGAATTGGCGACTACATCTTTTGATCCCAAAACCAATAAAATTTCAAATCACATGAAATGGGCAGGTCATGGTGATCAATCTGAGGGTGGCACTTGGAAGTTTGAAGACGGAAGGTTTGTATTAAAAGAGTACCATGTTGATGCCGTTGCTGACCAGCAAGTAGACCCAGTCACAGTTTTTGAAGGTGGTTGAATGAAGAGATATCTGCTTACAGTAATGGCCCTAGTGCTGACCCTTCCAGCGTTAGCCAAGGACCTGTCTCCAAAAGAATTAACGACCTATCAATCCAATGGCGTTGTTATCTTAGACATCAGACGCAATGAGGAATGGACAGATACAGGTATTATCCGCGGCGCCAAAACCATTACCGCATTTACAAAAGCAGGTTCATTGCATGCGGATTTTCAGGTGAAATTTGCGAGTTTAGTTCCAAACTCAGACACACCATTCGTTTTGTATTGCAGGTCTGGTAGACGCACAGGAATACTGCATGATGCCTTGGGGTCCAGCATGGGCTTCACAAAGGCTATGCACTTTTCAGGCGGCATTGTGGGATGGAAGAAAGATGGAAAAAAGCTGGTGAACTATACGCCTTAGCGTTTGGTAAAAAATCATCTCGTTATATTAAAGCACACTGACCATTCATCTAGAGATTTTGATACCTATATCAGCCATGGACTCAAAACAGTTTTGGGTACAGAAACTTTGGCAGTTTGAACTGGCCGTACTTGACTTACAAAAAAGAAGATAACGATGAACAAAAATATTATCACTAATGTCGTCGCGCTGGCAGTTGCCGTGGGTGGCCACTTTTCACCAGCATACAGCGACATAATTTTGATGACTGGTTTGTTTGCCCTGTCAGGAGGCATGACCAATTGGCTGGCAGTGCATATGCTATTTGAAAAGGTGCCTCTGCTCTATGGCTCTGGAATAATTCCAAACAGATTTGAAGAATTCAAAAGTGGTATAAAAAAGCTGATCATTCAGGAATTCTTTGCACGTGAACATATTGAACGTTTTTTGAGTCAACATGGCGATTTATCTGCAACAGCACTCAATGACAAAATTGATTTTGATCGTGTGTTTGAGGGTTTGGTAGACGCAATTGTAGACTCTCCAATGGGCAGCATGTTAGGGATGCTTGGTGGTAAGAAGGCTCTTCTGCCACTGAAGGAGCCAATTATTGAAAAGCTGAAGGAAATTATTGCAGAGTTGGCTTCCGCACAAGCCGGAGGAGATAACAGCACAGATTTCACGGCGATGCTTTCAAGTCAGGTGGAGCAAATCATTGACAATCGGCTTGCAGAACTAACGCCAGAACAGGTGAAAGACATTATACAAGAAATGATCCACAAGCACCTGGGCTGGCTGGTTGTCTGGGGAGGTGTCTTTGGTGGAATTATTGGCTTTGTGGTCAGTATTTTTTAGGTACCCGTACGTCAGCACAGTCTCCCTTGCTTTTTTGAAAATGGTAAAGTTCTGGTAACCCACACGCTGCAGCTTTGGTCAAAGCTCTGAAACAGGATATAAATATGCCAAAATACATTTTCATAATCCTAGGGTCTCGCTGTATGAAATACACTCAATAGCTAAAGCTGTGAGACTAAACAATTCTGTGATATTCAGATCAATAACTGGAAAAGGGAAAGGTGTTTGGGTGTTTAGACTAGCGGCATTTCTAATAGCCTTATCATCCACGTCGGTCTTTGCTGGTTTCATAAATGATAAGAACGATTGGGACCTACTTACTGATGCCGCAAAGACAGGGTACGTTTTTGGTATCTTTGATCTGACCACCGGGATATCAAATGGCGATAACGAGCAGGACCTCCTCAACAAGAAATTGTATCAATGTGCTGTTGAGAAAGGCATGAAAGACGAGGATTTCTTTGAGCTAATTGAACAAGGGTACAGCAGCCGATCTACTAAGAAGCACCCACCGTTTTTATATTTAATAGATGGGCTGCAAAAGCTGTGTAATTTGTGACTGGTCGTTTTGATTATTGCCACGGATAAACCTAAGGGGTTAAAATTGGGCCAATTTAACAAGCAAGACACACTGATTTTGGTAGCATTGGAAAGTGAACTGCCAAGAGCAAATATTCCGCAATGGAATATTCAGTATATTGGCGTGGGAAAAGTCAATGCAGCTCTTGCGGTGTGCCGTTTCAGTCAAGAGTTCAAACCTAAAGTAATATTAAACTTTGGCACGGCTGGAGCACTTAGAGAGGATTTGACAGGCCTGGTTGAGGCCACAAGTTTTTATCAGTGGGACATGGACGCAAGGCCAATGGGGTTCTCGCTGGGACAAACTGCTTTTGAAGACGATAATTGCATTGCCTTTGACAGACCCGGTGTTTCTTGCGGAAGCGGTGATAGCTTTGTAACGTCAGCACCTGAATTGATGACGGACATTGTAGATATGGAAGCATTCGCCTTGGCAAAATTTGCGGTGCAGACAGGAATAGATTTCCGATGTTTTAAATATATTTCAGATGCCGCTGATAGCGAAGCCCCCAAGTCTTGGAAAGAAAACGTAATCAGCTCCAGTGAGCTATTTATCAAAGACCTACTGAATTAGGCTTTTTTATGAAGTCTTTCAGTGCTGGACGTGAAGTTTGCCCTTAATGAATGACGTATTGAAAAAGCTAGGGTTCCCGTTGGACAAACAGAAGGCCGCCCTCGGGAGCGAAAGGAAGCCTGAAGTATTTTACTGCTCTAAGTGACGGTGTTATAACCCGCCTTAATATTCTCACAGCACAAAAATCCAGATTTTACATAATTTTTTTAGAATATTTTAAAAACCAATATTGATCAGTCTTCAAAGACCCTTTCAGTTACTGATTTTTATTTTTTTATTGTTAGGGTTGCGACTGAACGACCTGCTAACTGGCCGCGGAATAAACCCTTTGGTCCTTCTGTTTCTAGGCTTCTTGAACAAGATGCCTAGAAACACAATCAGTGAAATGAAGATCAGGGTTTCTATCACAGATAGGCCTATGTTGGTCTTGATGTTGATGGCTCAGCTGGACAACGTATCCCCTCAAGCTTTTGGGTTAGGTCCAGCCACGTTCAGGCTTGCTTAGCATGATCTGGGAAATATTGGGAAATTACTTCAAGCTTAAACTTGGCAAGGATAGACGTGGTATGTTCTTTCTGAAGTAAGAACTCAAACAATTTTTCCACCAAGGTCTCTTGGGCGATTTTACTACCAGTTAGCTTTGAATTTATCTGGTCAGAGATGGTCACAGTGTTGTTGGTCTAGATTTTTTTGAGTCTATTTCAGATTACTAAACATAACCTTTTCACTTTGCATCTCTTCAATCTGTGCCGTCGTCAGCCAATATGCCGGTGGGAAATATCACAAGCTGATCAAACAGGCTGGGCTCACTCAATCCATGAACCGAAACGGTCAGTGTCTAGACAATGCGTTGCCGAAAAAGGCGCTGGTGCACCGGCAGCACTTCAAGACCGGCGCGCAGGCAAAGGCAGCAATCTTTGAATACATCGAGGTCTTCTACAATCGCCAGCGTAGGCGCTCAGGCATTGGATATCAGACGCCACAACAGGCCTGCAACTGTATGACTTGGAAAATGGCCGCATAGGGGCGATAGTCATATTGCCCGGAAACAGGGATGAAGTTCAACCTGCTACTATGATATTTTTCAGCAGGTATGGGTTTTCGTCACTTAATGCAAATATATGGCTTGTGGGCTCTGAAATCTTAAGAAGGGCTAAATCATTCAGTTCGTCCTCAGCAATTTTGACGGTCCTTAAGATTTCTCCTTTGGAATGAACCTTCATATCCTTGCAGCCCTCAATCACAGGAAGGCTTGTTATGATGTGACCATTTTCAGAGACATAGAAACCAGTTCCAGATCCTACTTTGAAGGTATCTTAAGGTTGGGTGATTGGAACCGATTTGGATGCTGGAGTAGGCGCCGCTTTGAGTGCTGGAGAGGTGTTTAATGATGACACTGTATTAATGGACTTAACTGCATTATCTGACTTTTTAAGGTCAGCACCTCCAAGATATTTTTTGTTATAAGCGCTAAGAGCGCCAAATGTTCCCTTGCCGTACAAGCCATCAATAAAGGATCTGTAGTACCCTAAATTTTTGAGGTTTGATTGGAAACGTTTGCGCCTGTCTCTAGAAAGCTTCTTAAAGGCTGCTTTTAGAGGGGACGGGCTTACCGCAGTTTCAGATTTCACATAACAACGTAAGCCTCTGCGTTTGGCTTCGTTTATGTGGTGTCGCCAATCCGGATCTAGTTCCCAGATCGTTTGACTTACGTTTGTGTGAACATCCCTTCCATAGGTAGTCACCCAAGCACATGGTTCACTGTCTGAAAACTGCTTGGAAAATTCAAAAATGCCCCAAACCCACCCTAACACTTTCAAAGAGTGCCACAATCACAAGACAAAATGTAAGACCAGAATTTTTTATACAGAGATGGTAGCAGGGGTTAGTCAATCTGTGGAGTCCACCGGTTTATTCTTATTGGCTCATGCAAACACGTCTTTGACACATTGAATAAGAAACAGAGATAAGTATGGTTCAGACGAAACCTCACAATGCTAACCGAAGGCGAATTCAATGAGAGCCATTTTTCTAAGTATTACGTTTTGTCTGATTTCTAGCCTCAGTTGGAGCAAGACTGTTATGTGGAAAGACCTAGTTGAAAATCCGGGAGATGGGTTGGTTTATAATAAATTCCTGACCATGCCATTTACTGGAGCTGCCAAGACTACTTATGAAAGCGGCCAGTTAAAGACAGTGTTCAACTTCATAGATGGGGAAA
>JAPKEA010000639.1 GCA_028822275.1 Planktomarina sp.
TTCTGAGCTGTGGCACGAGAAACGGTTTGAACGCTGAACATTCTGGATGATTTCAACCTTGAAGGATTGGTCATTGACGTTGACTTCTGACTGCTAAAGGTGTGGGCCGTACGCAGCCTTAACCAGGTTATAACGTGGTGTGGAAAACCTGAGATGACACGCTTGTATAAAGGCCCAAATTGCGTGAGTGGCACGCTCTTCGAGTGTGCCACTCACGCCACATAACGCTAAGCTACATCCAGCAAGGAAAACCCCGACTGAATGCCTATATCGAGCAGTGCAATCGAACGGTTTGCAATGAATGGCTCGGAACACGCAGCATTCTGGAGGCGCAAGATCACGTAACAAAATGGCTATGTACATACAGTAATGAGCGTCCCAACATGGGAATAGGCGGCATCGCATTTGCTATAAAACTGATCTAATACAAAAAGGCAGCATAATTCTAGTTTCAAACAGCCCCAAAATTGGGGCGATTACACTAGCATTTCAAAAATTTTCTGTGTTGCAATCATAGTCAGCCAGAACGATAGCAGTCATAGCTAGCATTTATAGAACAGCTATTATTGAATATTATGGATAATGCTTAACCAAATCATTAGCTTACCTAATTGAATTTATTTGGAAAGTAATTTTGTGTAAAAATTGATCTAGCCTTCACCCACTATATGTCTGATACAGTAACAACCAAGAATGGGAACACAGAGATGCGGCAGTGTTTTATTAAGAATTTGAAGCAAAGTTATCGAAAACGTAGAGTTCGGTACTGGTACGATTCAGAAAAATTATTGTACTGTGCAATTGAAGGTGAAATCACCCATTTTTTTGCAGAGAAGGTAAGGGGCTTCTCTTTGTACAAACATGGACTACAAACCCGCGCTAATCAGCTGTTTTCATCCTACTTGTTGGATCAAATAATCTTTACTAAAGATGGTGTTGTAATTGATTGTGGGGCTAACCATGGGGGCCTTTACTTGGCGTTGCAAAATAAAATTTTGCCCCAAAATTACGTTAGTTTTGAGCCAGGATTAGATGAATTTAAATGTCTGCAACTTAACGCCCCAGGGTCAACTAACTTTAATTTGGGTTTGAGCGATGAATCAGGAGAACGCGATTTTTTTATAAGTTCAGCGGGAGCGGATTCGAGTGTGATCCAGCCAAAAAAACATACCTCGGTCTTAAAAATCCAAACCATAACCTTAGATGAATATTATGAGAAAAATAATTTAGACACTGTGAAACTTCTGAAATTAGAAGCAGAAGGATTTGAGCCAGAAATTCTTGATGGTGCAGGGGTTTTCTTAAACCATTGTGAATTTGTTGCGATAGATGGATTCTACGAAAGGGGAATTAATGAGGAAGAAACATTCTGCGCGCTTACTAACAAACTGTGTGCTGCTGGCTTTGTGATGTTTGGGGTCAACCTGGAGAGGGGAAGAGCACTATTTCGTATAGCCAGTAGATAGGCTAGTTGTATTTAGTTTTTTTGAATCTAACACGTGAACTGTAACTTAAGTTTCTGAAACGTAAAGTCAGCGTAAATGTGAAAAAAGTGTGCACTA
>JAPKEA010000203.1 GCA_028822275.1 Planktomarina sp.
GCTTACGCTCACTCATAGAGATTTTTCCAAAGCATTGACATGTCAATAGACATGCTACAACATGTCATTCGACATGCTTTTAGTTTACCAAATATTTGGCCTTTTGACGGGGAATACTAGCACGATTGTCGATGTCAGTAATTATAGAATTAAGTGATGGGTGCCTGGGATGCCATCTTAAAGCCAAAACAGCTTTTTGAGCTAACAGGGTTACTAACACCATTACCAATGCTGACGGCAATCGTTCCGCTGATTAGTCTGGCGAGTGCCGATAGCCCGTTTAATAAAAAGGGAAACACATGCAACATTCCATCGCGCAACTTTTAGCTACCTCAGCTGAAAAATATCAACATAAAATAGCGTTAATTATTGACGGTCGGCAGCTTAGTTATCTGAAGCTGGACGCCCTCGCCAATCAGATGGCCAATAGCCTGGTTAAAATTGGTGTATCTCCAGGTGATCGCGTTACTCTTTATGGTGCCAATGCCTGGGAATGGGTCATTAGTTATTACGCAGTGTTAAAAGTCGGTGCGGTGGTAAATCCCATTAATGTGATGTTAACCCCCGAAGAAGTGGCCTTTGTCGTTGAAGACTGTGGCGCTAAGGTTATTATTGCATCTAAAGAGAAAGGGCTACCCCTCATGGGATTAAAAGGCCAGTCATCCATCGACAAACTAATTTTATATGGTACAGACATTCCTGCAGAGGCCACTGCCTTCGATCAACTTATTAAAGAGGCTTCTGAGGTTTTTATAAGCCCCGTCATAGATAAGGAATCACTGTCAACTATCTGCTACACATCAGGTACCACGGGAAAACCCAAAGGTGCCATGTTGTCACATAAAGCCGTTACCACAAACATCTTGATGACCGCTTTAATGCATGGTCGCTGCGAACAAGACATTCTTGTTACAGCGCTACCCTGCCCCCATGTCTATGGCAATGTCGTCATGAGTGCCTGCTTTCAGAACGGCGGAACACTAGTGCTGCACTCCGTATTTGACCCTGAGGAAATTCTTGAATCCATTGAAAAGCATCAAGCAACTGTTTTCGATGGGGTACCAACCATGTATATGTACATGCTAGTGAGCCCAAGTCTCAGTCAGCGTAACTTATCATCACTTCGCTTTTGCTCCGTTGGCGGCCAGACCATGCCGCCCGCCAAGATGGCGCTAGTAGAAGATAATTTTAATTGCCCGCTGATTGAAGTCTGGGGTATGACCGAACTAGCCGGCTTGGGCACCACCTTTATTTGGAACGGCGACTATCGCCATGGGTCAATTGGCTTACCCATACCCTACACGCAAGCAAAAATTGTAAGTACAGAGAACCCCGATACTGAGCTACCCAGTGGAGAGGCTGGAGAACTCCTTATTAAAGGGCCTACTGTCATGCAGGGCTACTTTGGAAACGACGTAGGTACAAAGGAAGTGCTAAGTAAAGATGGCTGGTTACGCACGGGTGATGTTGCTCGCTTCGATGAGAACGGTTTTATCGTTATTGTCGATCGCATCAAAGATATGATACTCACGGCGGGTTTCAATATCTATCCCGCTGAGTTAGAGCACGTCCTCGCATCACACCCAGATGTAGCCATGGTTGCCGTGGGGCCCATACCCGACGAAATGAAAGGAGAACTTGCAAAGGCTTATGTTGTATTAAAACAAGATGCTAGCCCGTCAGTGGCCGAGCTATTGAGCTTTTGCCGTGAACGGCTTGCTGCCTACAAAATACCTAGAGATATTCAATTTATTGACGATCTTCCCAAAACATCGACAGGAAAAATTATGCGTCGTGAACTGATTAATTTCCATGATGCGTCAAAACTAATCATTAAGTAGCCCAAAGGAAAACAAACCATGATGCAATTTGATACTAATTATGTGATGACCATAAACGGTGAGGCCGTCGTAACCAAGAATACCCAGCCAGTATACAATCCTGCGACAAGAGCGGTATTTGCTGAAGTGCCCGATGCCTCAAAAGAGCTGTTGGATGACACTGTGCGAGCGGCACGTCAGGCCTTGGGGCCTTGGCGAAATACCCCTGTAAGCCAGCGTCAGGCTGCAATGGAAGGTTTTGCAGATCTTTTAGAGGCCCATTCAGAGGAGCTCATGACTCTCCTCACTCGCGAGCAAGGCAAGCCTAGGGCAGGCGCCGAATTTGAAGTTTTAGGCTCTGTAGCATGGATACGTGCTATTGCCACCCAGTCGTTGCCCGATGAATTGGTTGAAGAGACTGATGAAAGACGCGTCATTACCCGATTTACCCCAGTAGGCGTAGTCGGTGCAATCGTCCCTTGGAATTTTCCAATCTTGCTCTCTATCTGGAAAATCGCACCGGCACTGATGGCTGGCTGCACTTTAGTACTAAAACCCTCGCCCTATACTCCCCTATGTGACTTAAAAATGGTAGAACTTGCACAGCAGGCATTCCCGCCAGGGGTATTGAGTGCGGTCAGTGGTGGCGATAATTTAGGTAAATGGATAACTAGCCATCCAGGTATCAACAAAGTTGCTTTCACCGGATCTACCGAAACTGGTCGACACGTTATGCGCTCTGCAGCGGATACTATTAAGCGTGTGACATTAGAGCTTGGAGGTAATGATCCAGCGATTGTGCTACCGGATGTTGATGCAAAGGCCATTGCCCCTGAACTGTTTTGGGCCGCTTTTCAAAACAATGCTCAATTCTGTAATGTGTCCAAGCGACTCTACATCCATGAGGATGTCTATGATGAGGTCCGCGATGCACTGGTCGAATTTATTAAAGCAAATATAAAGGTCGGTGATGGGACCTTAGAAGATACTGATCTTGGGCCCATCCAAAATTCCATGCAGTATGGCAAGGTAAAAGACTACTTCGCCGACTGCCATGCCAATGGCTACAATTTCGCTCTTGGTGGAAAAATCGATGAAAATGCTAAAGGGTGGTTCGTGCCAGTGTCTCTGGTTGATAATCCTCCAGAGAACTCTAGGATTGTTCAGGAAGAGCCTTTTGGTCCGATTTTACCGCTACTTAAGTGGTCAGATGAGGACGATGTTATCGCCAGAGCCAATGACACTATCTACGGACTGGGCGCCACAGTATGGGGCAAAGATTTGAACGCCGTTGAACGCATTGGTAGCCAGCTTGAAGCTGGGACCGTATGGCTTAATGAGGTACATCAGTACTCGCCATTTCAAGCATTTGGCGGGCACAAACAATCTGGACTTGGCTGTGAAAACTCTTTACATGGCTTGATGGAATATACCAACTGGCAGACGACCACTCTGAAAAAATAAAGGCATAGCCATTATTATAAAGGAGACCACATCAAGAGGTTTCTAAACAACAGCGCCTACCTTTGTACGGTGACGAATACGGCGGAATTAATCTCATGAGAGATCAAACATTGAGACTAATGCGTCACAGACTAATCAACGGTTGGCCACTGTTTTTTATGATCGCGGGATTGACTCTTGGAGGAATGACCGCAGGGATGATTGTGATTGGGTTCTCGACACCTGAATCAATCGTGCAGTTGATACGCTTGTCTGTACGATTTGCATCCCCTTGGATATTTATCGCGTTTTCTACATCAGCTCTGGTATTACTTTACCCTGGTAGTGTTTCAAAATGGCTATTGCGTAACCGCCGTTATACCGGTTTGTCCTTTGCTGCTGGGTTCGTCTGGCAGGCAGTATTCATCGTAGTATTGTTTGCGTTATACCCTGCCTATTACTGGGATGAATTACACAAGACTAGTGACCTTGTGGGGCGCAGTGCCAGCTACGTATTTTTGTTTGCACTGACGCTCACTTCATTTTTTCCTGTACGCCAAAGATTAAGCCCCGCTCAATGGCATTGGCTTCATTTAATAGGTATTTGGTACTTTTGGGTGGCGATCTGGGGAAGTTACGCTGCACAAGCATTAAGTCAGAATTCTAAGGCAGTGGATGTTGTCTTTACCTTTTTAGGTTTACTAGCACTTATCTTGCGCCTCGCCGCGAGTTTTAAGTCGCGCGCAATAACGTTGAGCCGAAAACGCAAAGTCTAAACAGTTACCGCCAAAGATAAAAAATTAGCACCTATGCATTGAAAGATTATTTCGCATTGAACACCTCTCGACCAGTGGGTTTAGCCTATGTTATTGTAAGGAATGTCAAGTGACATGCCTTGTCCTACTTTAAGGAGTGTTAGATGCAAAATATTATTTACAAGGCAGTCATCGTACTAGCTATCTTGATAACCGGCGTCATCGGCCCTTCGATTTCAAATGCTGAGGAGAGTGGCCGGCCAACAAATTTGACGCTCGAATCGTTCCAGTTCGGGCCCGTCAATCGCTGGACATTCAGTCATATGCGGGAAATGATCCCGACGGCTAACATCCCGCGGGATACTAATCGATTCCTGATGCTCAATAACAGCGATGATCTCGTCGCTGATTTCTCTGTCGAGTTCCAGGGTCGTACTCAATCGATCGATGAAATCGCTGCACACCAATTTATCGATGGCTTGTTGATCATCAAGGACGGTGAAATTGTTGTTGAAAACTATTACGGTCACCTCACACAAGACCGTCCACATTTGATGAATTCAGTGTCGAAGTCTATTGTTGGGTTGGTTGCCGGAAAGCTTGCCGCACAGGGTATTGTTGATCTCGATAAACCGGTGTCCCACTACGTGCCCGCGCTTGCAAAGAGTGGCTATGCCCCGGACTCACTACAGACCGTTCTCGACATGCGCGATGGCTCTGACTATACGGAAATTTATTCAGACTTTACGACGACCTTTCGCCTCCAAGACTGTGCCATTGGTTGGACCGACGCCGACTATTGCCCGAAGAATGGACCGATCGGGCTCTATGAATTTCTTCCGACGGTCGGGCGAGACAAATCAAAACTCGGAATATTTAGCTATCGATCCGGTTCCACCAACGTCATCGGTTGGGTACTCGAAGCGGCGACAAAACAGTCTCTCGCAGAATTGATTTCAGAACATGTCTGGCAACCGATGGGTGCCGAGTTTGATGCCAATATCACAGTGGATGAAGGCGGACTTGCTTTAGCCGACCATGGTATCAGCGCCACCTTGCGTGATCTTGGGCGGATAGGATTACTCGCGCTGAATGATGGCAAGGCCTTTGGCAATGAGGTGATTCCGACTGCATTTATCCAGGATATCTTGGGCCAGCAAGGTGATCCAACTTGGCCATATCCGGCGCCCAATGGATACATGCCATATTACCGTTCATTTTGGTGGGGCGAGGGCAACCCT
>JAPKEA010000204.1 GCA_028822275.1 Planktomarina sp.
GGCGTACCACTGCACCGCAGCAACTGGCAAAACGATAGCAATCAAACCCAGTCGAATAAACAACCCAAGCGGAAAGAGAGGATGGCTCAGTAGTTTCGTCATACCAGACATACCTGCTCCCACAAATCGGGGCGCTTTGTACAAACAGCGTCTACTTGTATGCCACGCTCTATGAGGAGCGCGACGAGAGTGTGTATTTCTGATTCTGCGTTCCATCCTTGCAGTTCAGGGGAGACCAGACAAAGTCTTAACCCTGAATCCTTTAAGCGATCTGCATCCTCGCGACTCAACGGGAAGTGAGTAAAGCAATCGATCCATACCCAATCAATTTTACCAGCCAAAGACATGGCTGTTTCAATAGACTCGAATTCAGATACGCGCACAGCACAGCGGCGCTCACCCACTTTTGACCACTTGATAAGAAAAGGAAAAGACTGATCAAGGAAAAAATAGTCATTTATCCCCTTCGATTTCATCATCTCGATCAATCGAGCTTCGAGCCCTTCTTCCTTGACGTTAAGAATCAGCGTGCCATGTTGGTAGCAGGAGATCCATGCTTCGAAGGATTCACCTTTAATAAAAGGATCGTGATGAATGACCAACTTGTCACCATAACTGCGAATATCAACCTCCACTCCATATTTCGTCGGAGTGGCAAGTAACTCGTTTAGAGTATTTCGGCGATGTGCGATCAGTCTCATGTTCTTATCGATTTTCTCAATTGCAAGCTGAACTCAATAGTACGGCGAATGAATTTGCGCTTAGCCGCCCAGTTCACGTTCCAGTGAGAAACCCCGTGCGCACGTTCACCAAATAATACAGGAAAGCGATACACCAGCACGCCTGCCAACCGTGCCTGATAATAGGCATATAGATCCAGAGAGAAATCGTGGGGTGGCTCGCGCCATGATTCGAAGAATTGTCGGGAGAACATCGTTGGCTGCGCATTGATATCCCACAGTGGTTTACCAAGTAGCAGCGTTTCAAAGAAGCTCATACCAACCGTGAATGCTACATCGCTAAAAGGACGGCCATGACGCCTCCCTTTTACAAAGATATCCAGCCCATGCTCTTCGAAGATCCTGAAGCCCCGCAACGCATCTGCTGGGTCAGTTTGCATGTCAGCATGTGTCCAGCCCAGTATGTCCCCTGACGCTGCTTTCAGTCCGGCCAGAATGCCAAAGCCGTAGCCCTGATTTTGCTCGACACGCACACTTCGGCAGCCTGGATAGGATGGGAGCAAATTGCGCAACACTACTGGACTATCATCCGTTGAACCATTGTCAACAAGCACAATCTCAACAGCCAGCTGCTTAGTAAGCTTCCGGCAACGCTCCAAGAGCAAGGGAAGATTAGCAGCTTCGTTATAGCATGGGATTACAAGAGAAAAACGCATTAGACTGTCAACAACTTTCTAATGACCACTCTCCGGCCAAGCGCAAAGATATTTGGCGCAATCCTAACCAAAAATCTATCAAAAGCCAATATCATATTAAGAAAAAATACCGGCAGTTCAGGAACTTTTGCTTTAGAAATAACGCCCCCTGATGCAGGAAAGAGCAAACATTCGCAGAGCTCATTGCGCTCGACCTTGAAGGTGGAAAATGTACTCTCAAACTGGCTCACATCATTAAATAGCATTTCAGGTACCGCACAATTTGCTGACCATAGGTCAGATTTGTCATTCACAATCTCATTCTGATCAAATACATTTACGTCATAGGACCATCCCTCATGGCGCATTAATCTCAGTAAAAGCCTCATCAAAAGAGATGTATTTATCTCTTGTATAAGAATGATTCCATCATTCTTTAATACGCTTTCACATTCCTTAAAAAACTTAAAAGGGCTATAGAAATGATGCATAGTATGGGATGCAATAATTACATCAACAGAATCATGTTCGATATCCATATTCGTTGCATCTATAAATTTCTCTACCCATGGATTATCAACCGCATCAGTGATGATGGGTTTTTGGCTCAAATATAGCGGAGAAAACCCTGCGCCTGCTCCAATTTCAATAATAACCTTATTTTCTGCCAAGTACTGATTCATCCACTCATATCGAAATCGCAATAAATAATCTAAGTTCCTGAATCTTTTCCCAAAAAAAGTCTCGCGTGCTAACGAAACAGAACCCTCTGATCCCATTAAATTATCCGCGTGCTTAGGAAAGTACGGCCCATGAAGAACGTTTTTTTTCATGACAAATTTCCCCTGATTTCTTTAAACGACAGTAATGTCACGTTTTTGACTAAACACAAAATACTTTAATCCTATAAAATTTAATATTGTAGAAATTGAAATGGCAGTGATGAATGGTAGTAAAATATCACCGCGCAACCCATCAATAAGCTTCAGCATTATTACATTAACAGATACATTAACCATCAAAGTAAAACAATAAAGAGTCACAAAAAGGACTATTGTTTTTCTCGTAATCAGCCGTCTATCTTGAAACGCCCATCTTCTGTTTGAAAAGAAACCATAAGCCGTACCACAGATATAGGCAGTCCCACTTGCCCAATGAATCCCTAACACCCATACAGAGACGAGTGTTTGATAAATTACATAGGCTAGTATTACTGAAATTATACCATTCAAAATAAAAAAACCAATTTCACGACGAATCACCATCGACGATCAACTTCTATTTCAGAAAATGCAGAATAACGCTTTTCAAGAGAGACTAAAGCGCTTTGAGAAATACTGGCGTCATTTTGAAGCCTATATGGATGGCTTGCCCATTTATGAAAGCATGACTGCCAATATTCAAAAGTGCGCAGATCATTCGGTGTTCCCCAAGAAAGGAAACTATCCACCTCAAACAAGTGACATCGTAGTCCAAGTTTGATGGCGTCGTTGATACAAGAGTCTATGTAGAACTCGCCATTGACCCGTCCATCTCTGGTGATGAGATGATCTACCACTTTACGGAAATCTGCAGCTTGTCTAAAAGTAAATGTGCCCAGAATAATAGGATCTGTTGTAGGCGACCTGAGGGGCGTCTTTACCGAAATACGACGGATAACGCCATTCTCAGCATCAATCCATCCAAACATTTGCGGGTGACGCACCGCATTTGCATGACCACGCACACCCCATACAATGACGTCCACGTCCGGATTGTCCACTAGCGCTTTAAAAGCGGCAGCATCATAAAGCGCGCCATTGTCGCATGCGCCAAAAGTGATCGGGGCCGAAACATTCCCAATCTCGCGCTCCAGCGCATCAAGTCCGATCAGTGCGGTGCAGGCTTGCCCCTTAGTAACGTTGGGTATGGCAGCAATCACGGCGTTAGGATAAGCATGCTTGAGTGTAATCGAAATCTCTTGATGACCAGGCATGTTGCTTCGCAGCACGAAAACATGCCGAATGGCGGGAGGCAAATCATTCACCGCCTGCATGACCATCGGTTTGCCGGAAACCGGGATAAGCGGTTTGGTGACGTCGTAACCTTCGTTGGCGAAACGTTGCCCCATCCCCGCCATAGGCACCACTAACGCCCCCATCGCTTGAAGTACGGGTGGTTGTGGCTCTCCCATGCGCCGGAACGCGGATGACCAGCCGTTGTATTCCGCCACGTCATCTGGCGTGCCCCACTGCATGAAATGCTGCAACGGGTATACGGCGATGCGATACTGCTGCGCAAGCAAAGGCTTATACGCAAGGCTGACGTAATACTCCCCGCCCACATTGACATCCTGCTCCATGGTAGTACGGAATGCGTCACTCATGATCTTGCCTGAAGCAAAATAGTAAGTTCCGCTTGATGCATATTCCTCCATGCGATTATTGGTATACGGCTGTTTTTCTTTAATATCAAGTACCCAACCATCTTTCTCACGCATGTAGGCGTAGTTAGTGCTGCCCAGAGTGTGTGGATGGAAACCTTTGTAGGCAGGAATGGCGCCATCGCACTTACTGGCAACCATATCCTCTTTGAACTGATGCCAGTCCCAATAGCATGTAAAGTCGCAATAATTCACTACAACGGGGCGCGCGTGGTCAATTATGTCATCGATTTGGCGGACAGCATGAATCGGGCCCAGTTTGTGCGGCGCAATGCCTATAACACGCCCTGTCGGGCAAAGCTGCTTAAGGATTGCCTCCATGCAGTAAACGGGATTAGATAAATGATCCTGATTGCATATAAAAATAAAATCATGTTCGCCAGGGAACATGTCAATCACATGAGCAATAATCGGCTTACCATCTATTTCTATTAATGGCTTTGGTACTTCGTAACCAGCACGTCGAAAACGCTCGCCAAAACCAGACATGGGGATAATAATTTGCATATCGTTTTTCAACTAGAAATCTTCCTCATTACAATTACAGATGAACCATATTGAGTATTTTTATATACCACATGCGTGACCCAACCATGCCTAATAAAGCCGTCAACTAATTTTTTTCTTCTAGGAACCGCCCCCAGAACAACAATTTTGATCCGAGGGTCTCTTTCAATATGTACAATTGCGGCAGTAGTTCGTGAATCAGTACTTGCTTCTTTATTAAATTTTTTCTGTAATCTGGAAATACTCTCAGCTTCTCTCAGCTCCCCTAAAGAATATCCATTTACAATCTCCAAAAAAACCCCAGCCGTAACCCCAATGGTATAAGAATTACCGGTTAATCCTAAGCTCTCAATCGTATCATACGCAGACCCAAATTCATGCGGAAACCCACTCAAAATGTGATATCCAGAATTATAATTTTTAGCATCATGTCCGATAGTGTCAACCAAGACATCAACAGGTTTGTTTACAGATGGAATTCTGCGGTACTCTGCTAGATTTAGCCCGATTATCAGCAATAACAGAAAAACAACCACGCCCTTATTAAATACTGGAATTACCCTTGCAAAAACATTAAACCCGCCAATAATAGCGAATGGAACAGCATATTCAGCTTGGTATTTCGCATAACCATACAGCCCGGGGCTAATAGCGTAATACATGAACAAAGCCATTATAAAGAAAGCCAAAAATGCAACACTTTTTACTCTATAATTTTTTCCATAAATAAATGCAAGCGGAATGAAGAGTATCCACAACTTTGGAACAGAGTTGGCGATGGCAGCTAAAATTACCCCAGAGCCGAACGCCTCAAACACCCGTGCTAATTGGCTGGTTTGATCCCCCAAGACTGCAGTAGCAGGCGTCCCATGAAGAAGGCTGTGGATCAATACAGGGAGAAAAATAAATGCTGGTGCCAGCAGCTTTAACAGTATGTCTCGGTCGTTTGCTGA
>JAPKEA010000640.1 GCA_028822275.1 Planktomarina sp.
GCCCTGCAAACAGCATGAAATCAAACCGCACTCGCAAGCTTTCTTCCAGTTTCGGTACTGACAACCCACGCTATTGGCCGATCAGCAGACATTTAAACAAAACAATCTCATCTTATCCTTGAGGGCCCAGACCTAATCGGTTCAAACCTCTTTTCAGAAGAGGCAAAACCAAAGACCAATCCATAAGCGCATCAACTTTGCGCAAGACTTTCTGATCCCCAACCCGAAGCGCGCTCTCGTAGATGAAAATGTCCATGAAAACCCCAATGTGATCTTCTAAAGCATATAAAATTTGGGCGGGTGAGAGAATTATGATTTATGCAGAGGTCTGTATTAGGTTGTTTCACGGGTCAAGGATCAGATTTAGAGAGTAGTCTAAGCCTGTTAAATAGTTTTCTGTTATTCTATAATGTTTCAAGCATTTTGCTATTACTTGACAATGGGCATAATGTACTGTTCAATCTTTTATGATATACTAATGCGCTTACTTAGACATCTTTATGTTAAATTGCTATATCCGTATTAAAAAATCCACATGTAGTCGTCTTTCTAGAAGATAATACTGTTTATAGCCCAGCAGCATACTAAGCACGCAGTGCTAATGTGAGAAACAATATCTATAGACTGGTAGACTTCCTATAAGTCTTTGTTGTTTCTGACTAAATAATGGAAAAGGTAGATTGACTAGATATCAGGCGAAAGTGCTACACTACCTTAAGCGATTAAAAAGTATGGTCTCAATCAGTATAGGTTGGGAAGGCCATCGTAAGCCGTGATGAAGAATTATCCTTTTCCATTAACTTGGAAACTACTCAAGCCACTGTGAGATGAAGTAAAGAAACAAATTCCAACCCCTTTTGACGCGTTTTGCAAACCACTCTAATCATTTCCAAATTTGTGGTCGAATTGAGTGTTTGATAGTTTCGCTGAAAATCTGAAGTGTAAAGTTCAGGCCCACCCTACAGGTCCTTTGATTATTCAAATTTTATTATAGCGCTTTGAATGAATGACCTTGATTATAGGAGAAGGAAATTTGAACAAACAAGATTTGTATATTGGTGCTTGTATTGGAGATGAAATACTGTTACAAAAAGGAGAAGATGCGGCAAGAAGAAATTTTTTGCAGTCATTAGATTGGAATCTTCTTCTATTATTTCACTACATAGTTATGTCAAAAGGGGTCTCTGAAGCTGCCCGCCGTCTAAATAAGGGACAGCCCTCAGTCAGCACGGCACTTCTTCGGCTTGAGGCGCATGTCGGTACATCATTATGCAAACGCGGTCCAGGTGGTTTTAAGCTGACGGATGCGGGAGGTATAGTTGCAAAAATTAGTGCCGAAATATACGGCTCTGTCGGGAAAATTCCAAATGCGCTGTCTCGGTCATTGGATGAATTACAAAGCAGGGTTCGTCTACAACTGATTACTAATCTGGTAAGTGATAAAGTTGATGTTCCATTAGAAAAGTTTCACAAAGACCATTCTAACGTCCAACTAAGCATTTCGATTTCTACATGGGATGTAATTCAAAGAAGTGTCCTTCAAAATGAAATTGAAGTAGG
>JAPKEA010000205.1 GCA_028822275.1 Planktomarina sp.
ACAGCGACCTCAACGCTGCGCGTCTACCAATTCCGCCACGACCGCTTGCCATAGTAGATATAGAGGCGCATATCGAAACGATAATAAGGACTCAAGGGCTGTGTTGCAAAATGAAGCAAGTTGAAGACATTTTTTCCACTGTTGAGTGGAAAACCTCTGATCAACCGGTTCAATATGATGAAGCGGTAGCTTGGATGGAAGCGCGTGTAGCTCAAATATTCGCGGGAACGGCATCGGAAGTAATATGGCTTCTCGAACACCCTGCACTTTATACAGCCGGGACCAGCGCCAAAGCTAAAGATTTAAAAGATCCCAATCGGTTCCCAGTTCATCAAGCGCAACGCGGTGGCCAATACACTTACCACGGGCCAGGCCAGCGGGTCGTGTATGTTTTATTGGATGTTAACAAAAGAGGCCGCGACATTCGAAAATTTGTGCAGGATCTGGAAAATTGGGTGACCCAGACCCTTTCAGAGTTCAATATAGTTGGTGAAACTCGCTCTGGGCGTGTCGGCATTTGGGTGCAACGTCCTGATAAGTCCCTATCCCCCAGTGGTAATATTGTAGAAGATAAAATTGCCGCAATTGGAGTTCGACTCCGCAAATGGATCAGTTTTCATGGGATTTCTATCAACCTAGAGCCTGATCTTGAGCATTTCAGCGGAATCGTGCCCTGCGGCATTGCTGAGCATGGGATCACATCTCTTGTCGATTTGGGCTTACCTGTGTCCATGATAGATTTGGATCTGGCATTAAAGCGTACTTTTGAAAAGTGTTTTACTCATTAAATTGAAATGCCATTTTGCATCAGAACTTTGAATACAGCGCTCTAAACGTCATGATAATGCCAAATTCTTAGCAATTCGGGATCAAACCGGCGACCTGCGCCATTTTACCCCAGTGAAAACCACGCAGAGCGCGTTGCGCTGATCAGCACATCTCGTTAGACGATGTTAAAGAAGTTAAAGAAGTTAAAGAAGTTAAAGTATAGTCGCGAGTCGGCTAGCATGTTCTATTAGTAAATAAACGGGAGAGCTTGATGGCCGATGCAGCGGTACACGGACACGATCATGAAGATAACCGCGGTTTCTTCACACGGTGGTTTATGTCCACCAACCACAAGGACATTGGTATCCTGTACCTTTTGACTGGCGGTCTTGCAGGTTTTATCTCTGTAGCCTTTACCGTCTACATGCGGTTGGAACTAATGGAGCCAGGCGTTCAGTACATGTGTATGGAGGGTGCGCGATTTACAGCTGCTGCTGCAGGCGACTGTACACCAAACGGTCATTTGTGGAACGTTTTAATTACCGGTCACGGTATATTAATGATGTTCTTTGTAGTTATTCCTGCGCTTTTCGGTGGATTTGGTAACTATTTCATGCCCTTGCAAATTGGCGCGCCAGATATGGCATTTCCGCGGATGAACAATCTATCGTATTGGATGTATGTCGCAGGTACAACAATGGCAGTACTCTCAGTAGTGATGCCGGGTGGCAACGGTCAGGCCGGCTCGGGAGTTGGCTGGGTACTGTATCCCCCTCTGTCCGTAAATGAGGCTGGAATGTCGATGGACTTTGCCATTTTTGCAGTTCATCTTTCTGGTGCGTCCTCAATTTTGGGCGCGATCAACATGATCACTACATTCCTAAACATGCGGACACCTGGGATGACCTTATTCAAAGTTCCTTTGTTTTCCTGGTCAATTTTCGTAACTTCATGGCTTATCCTATTGTCTCTGCCAGTTTTAGCAGGCGCTATCACTATGCTGTTGACTGACCGCAACTTTGATACAGCCTTCTTTAACCCTGCGGGCGGTGGTGATCCAATTTTATATCAACATATTCTGTGGTTTTTTGGGCATCCAGAAGTTTATATCGTAATCTTACCCGCCTTTGGAATAGTATCCCACGTGATCGCAACCTTCTCCAAAAAACCAGTTTTTGGCTATTTACCAATGGTTTGGGCATTGATTGCGATTGGTGCGTTAGGTTTCGTTGTGTGGGCTCACCACATGTATACGGTTGGAATGTCACTGACCCAACAATCTTACTTTATGCTTGCAACAATGGTTATTGCCGTACCGACAGGTGTCAAAATCTTCTCATGGATTGCAACAATGTGGGGCGGCTCGATCGAGTTCAAAACACCGATGTTATTTGCAGTGGGTTTTGTATTCATGTTCACCGTGGGCGGCGTAACAGGTATTGTTCTGTCGCAAGCGGCGGTCGACCGGGCTTATCATGACACTTACTACGTTGTCGCCCACTTCCACTATGTGATGGCAATTGCTGCGGCGTTTGGTATTTTTGCTGGTGTATACTTCTATCTACCAAAAATGGCTGGTCGTTGGTACAATGAAACACTAGGTAAAATTCACTTCTGGATGTTCTTTATCGGAACAAACATAACTTTCTTCCCACAACACTTCCTTGGGCGCCAAGGGATGCCACGTCGTTATATTGATTACCCTGAAGCATTTGCTTACTGGAATTATTGGTCAAGCTGGGGTGCGTTCCTTTCCTTCGCCTCTTTCCTTTTATTTATTGGGATCGTATTTTGGGCAGTTTTCGCAGGACGTAAAGTTAACGCAAACAATCCTTGGAATGAGTGGGCAGACACTTTAGAGTGGACTATCGCATCACCTCCACCTGAGCATACATTTGAAATTCTGGCAAAACAGGAAGACTGGGATAAAGCTCCGCACTAAGCTCTTTACAAAGACTGCAATAAAAAGGCCTCAGATAGCTCCGAGGCCTTTTTTACGGTGTTATTTCTGGCAAAGCAGCAATGACACTTTGACACAGTGGACCTTTGAGATATTAACCTTACCCTCCTCCAATGCCTTACTCTTGGTCCACCCTACCCGAAAAAGTTTCGTTTCATAAAAAGTCTGATGGCCCTGCGCCAGTCGTATTAACAATACGCACCCATAATTCACTGAATGCCAATGGCTTTATGCAATTTATTGCTCTTACGGCTGCGCTTATGTTGATCCCAGTTCTAGCGTTTCTGGGTCAGATTTTTATGTGGATTATTGCAGGATCTCTAGGAACTTGTCTGACAGCAATCTGGTTGGCCCTAAAAGCCAGTTGGAAACAGGGGCAGTTGCGAGAAGAGCTTTCAATTTGGTCCGATTATGTTTTACTCGAACGCTTCAACCCAAATGGGTCCACGCAGGTATGGCACGCAAATCCTTATTGGACAGAAATCAGGCTGACCCCCACCAACAGTTATGTTTTGAATTATCTCACTTTGCGGGGAAATAGTCGCGAGGTCGAAATAGGAGCATTTTTATCGGAAGATGAACGTCCATTGCTGGAAAAAGACTTACTTAAGGCTTTCAACGCAGCAACTACGCCTCACTGAGTTGTGCTTTGACCGTACCGCCTACTTTACCGAAATCGAGCTGGCCGGTATATTTTGACTTCAAAACACCCATCACTTTTCCCATGTCACGAATCGAGCTTGCACCAGATTCTGCTATGGCAGATGCAATGGCCTTCTCTGTTTCCTCAGCGCTCAATTGTCGTGGTAAGAACTCTTCAATAATCGTGATCTCAGAAAGTTCTTTTTCAGCAAGCTCTAGACGTCCGCCCTCTTCATAGGCCCGCGCACTTTCTTGCCGTTGTTTAACCATTTTGCTTAAAATAGCCAATAAAACATCATCTGGCACACCAGATTCATTGCCGTCAGCCCGCGCATCAATGTCCCGATCTTTGATAGCGGCATTGATTAAACGCAACGTCATCAAACGCGTTGCATCCTTAGCTCTCATCGCATCTTTCAAAGATACGATCAAACGATCTCTCAAGCTCATAATATGTTCATCCTCGAACAGTTTCGACGAGTCTCTATAGTGTCTGTTAACATGTTTTACAACGACCAGAGGCCCCTCAAGCCCTTGACCCCACGCCCAGCAGACTTTACCACCTTTTCAATTTCCCAAGGATACTTTCATGACAATGTCATCGTCACAAAAACCGACTGCTTGCCTAGTGCTTGCGGATGGTTCAATTTTTTACGGCTATGGATTTGGGGCTATAGGCACAACTGTTGCCGAACTTTGCTTTAACACTGCCATGACAGGTTATCAGGAGATTATGACTGATCCCTCATATGCTGGCCAAATTGTAACATTCACCTTCCCACACATCGGGAATACCGGTGTGACACAAGAAGATGACGAAACCTGCGAACCTTACGCGGCTGGTATGGTTGTCAAATGGGATCCAACTGATCCTTCAAGTTGGCGCGCACGCAATGAATTGCCATCCTGGTTAAAAGCACAGGGTCGTATCGCGATTGGCGGAATTGATACGCGACGCCTCACACGCGCTATTCGCCAACAAGGTTCACCGCACGCGGCACTTTGCCATAAACTTGATGGTGAATTTGATGTACAAAATCTATTAGTTCAGGCGCAAGGTTTTGCTGGCTTGGAAGGCCTTGACTTGGCGAAAGACGTCTGCTGCACTCAGTCTTACAAATGGGACGAAAAACGCTGGGAATGGCCAGACGGTTATTCACAGCAGGAGACACACAAATTTAAAGTCGTCGCTGTTGATTACGGCGCAAAACGCAACATTCTGCGCTGCCTTGCTTCAGTTGGATGTGACTTGACAGTTTTGCCAGCAAACGCAACAGCGGAGGATGTTCTTTCACATAAACCGGATGGTGTGTTTTTATCGAACGGTCCCGGCGATCCAACTGCAACTGGCCATTACGCAGTACCTATGATCAAAGGTATATTAGAGCGTAGCAAAATTCCAGTTTTTGGAATTTGTTTAGGCCATCAAATGCTAGCTTTGGCGCTTGGAGCGAAGACTGTGAAAATGAATCACGGGCACCATGGGGCTAATCATCCAGTGAAGGATATTGAAACAAACCGGGTCGAAATCACGTCCATGAACCATGGTTTCACCGTTGACAGTCAATCTCTGCCAAACGGCGTCGTTGAAACCCATGTCTCTCTGTTTGATGGCTCTAACTGCGGTATTAGGATGGCAGATCGGCCTGTTTTCTCAGTGCAATATCATCCAGAAGCCAGCCCAGGACCGCAGGATAGTTTTTATCTTTTTGAAAAGTTTGCAGAGGCTATGGGAACAAGTGTCGGTGCTTAAATAATTTAGTTTCAATATTATGCGCCTATCACATCTCCTAGGCTAGTGTGTCTCATCATGTTTAAGATGGGTCACAAAAGCCTGACTTAGATGCACCTTCACGACTGCATAGGCGGCCTCTCCAT
>JAPKEA010000206.1 GCA_028822275.1 Planktomarina sp.
TGGACTAAAGAATAACATTTCCGGATAGGCGTTCACTTATTGCAGGAACTAGTGACGCCAGACACGGCCGGGTTGCAATATGCAGGCCTCGCAGAAGCGGTTCTATCAACAGTATTTGAGTTTGTGAGCACAGAGTTTGAGCGCAAACATGGTAAAATAAATTGTGCTGACACTGCATTGTTGGCGATGGGCTCGTTGGGGGCAGGTTTGATGACCTCAACTTCAGACCTAGACCTAATTCTTATTTTTGATGCAGATTTAGCAGCCCAATCAGTTGGTCGTAAACCTCTTGGCTGCCGGCAATACTTTTCACGTCTTACTCAAGCCTTGATTACGGCTTTAACCGTCCCGATGCGAGACGGAACTTTATACGAAGTTGATATGAGGTTACGGCCGTCAGGGCGTGCCGGTCCAGTAGCAACATCATTGGTTGGTTTTAAAACATATCAGCTCAACGAGGCTTGGACTTGGGAGCATTTGGCACTAATGCGTGCTCGTCCGGTGGCTGGAACACAGTTACTGTGTGATAAAATCGAAAAAACCCGCCGAGCTATTCTAGTAGAAAAAAATAATTGGCCTGATATTCTACAATGTCTCCAAGATATGCGGAAACGTCTAGCTGTATCAAAACCACAAAAAAGTAGTTGGGATTTCAAAAATGGTCCTGGAGGTATTCAAGACATTGAGTTGATGGCTCAAGCAATCGGTTTATATCGGCAGTGCTATAAAACTTCTATTAGGGAACAAATTATATCAGGTATGGAGGATGGTCATTTTGTTGAAGAAGATTTGAAGTATCTGATCCAAAGTTACACTCTTCTAACTACGAGACGTATACTTCATCGTTTGATGTGTGTGGCCGAAGGACGGATCTCAGAAATAGGGACTGGGGGTAAATTACGTTTAGAAAAAATAATAAACCTTGAGCCTTCCGAAGTTTTAGATGAAGTGATATTAGGAATTAGAGAGCGGTGCGCTGATATTATAAGTAACATACTCACGAAAAGTGAAAGGTAAACCAATGCTAGTAAGTGAAGTAGACCCAAAAGGACTGATCCGAGAAAGCTATAGTATTGATGGGATTACCCTTCCTGAGTGCAAAACTATTTTCTTTGATTGGGCTATACAAATTGAGGTGAAGGCTAATCCGGCGGACCATATTCAGTTTTGCATAGATTACTACGGAGCAGAGCTTCAAAAACACCCGATGACCAAAGTTTTGACCGAAGCTTTGGCGCCAGCACCTGCTCAAAAACGGCGCGGTGGAAGATCTGGACGCATTACGGACGCAGGTCAGCGGCGAGACGGGCAATCTGAGTAATCTCAGCCCACGCTCGCGTTGCTATTAAGGCCTTTGGCGCCATCCAACTTCCGCCAGCACACACAACATTTGGTAAAGATAAATATGTAACTGCATTCGTTTCATTTATCCCTCCTGTTGGGCAAAATCTAATTGTTGGCAAAGGCGCTGCAAACGCTCCAAGTGCTTTGGCCCCACCCGATGTTTCAGCAGGAAAAAACTTTTGAAACAAAAAACCTTTTTCCAATAGGTACATGGCTTCTGATGCCGTTGCGGCGCCTGGTAAAAGGGGTAAATCAAATTTTGCAGCCGCAGCAATCAGTGACGGTGTGGAACCTGGAGACACACCAAATGTAGCACCTGATTTTTTTGCGTCACGTACCTGTTGTGCCGTCAGAAGAGTGCCGACGCCAACCATAGCACCAGGCACTTTAACCATCTCTGCGATTGCCGCCATTGCAATTGGCGTACGGAGTGTAATCTCCAAGGCACGCAGTCCACCGTTAACTAGCGCCTGTGCAAGAGGTTGAGCATCCTCAATGCGATCGATGGTGAGAACTGGGATAATAGGCGCTGCATTACAAACTTTTTCAATAATCTGTGAGTGTGTCATATTAACTTTCTTATGTTACTACGCTGCCACCCTCAGAGGCTGGGCCAGCCAATTGCCTAAAGGCAGCAAAGAGTTCACGGCCGAGACCTGATTCATTTTCAGATAGATTTGGGTGAATAATTTCACGTGCCAGCCAGTTATGAGCGAGGTTTTCTAATTTACCCAAGTTAGCATCCAATCTTAGGATGTCACCATCTTTAATCTTAGCTATAGCTCCATTAGCTGCAGCTTCAGGCGACAGGTGAATCGCTGCAAGAACTTTCCCAGATGCACCCGACATACGACCATCGGTCACTAAGGCAACGTTGAATCCTCGATCACTTAAAACTGACAGAAATGGGGTAAGGTTATGCAGTTCAGGCATGCCATTCGCAGATGGTCCCTGGTAACGTACAACCACGATCACGTCTCGGTTGAGTTTGCCAGCCTGGAAAGCCTCTTTGACGGCCTCTTGGTTTCTGAAAACAGCGGCAGGAGCTTCTATAAATCTTTTGTTTTCTGCGACAGCTGACACCTTAATAACTGCTGATCCAATATTACCATCAAGGTTTTGCAAACCACCACTGGTAGCAAATGGCTCGGCGGCGCAACGCACAATTTTATCATTTAAACTTTGTCTAGGTGCATCCACATAAGTCACCTCATCACCACTAAGAATTGCTTGAGTGGCATAGCCGCTAAGACCTTTACCCATTACAGTTATCACATCTTCATGTAAAAGACCGGCATCCAAAAGTTGTCCGATTATAAAAGGTAGACCGCCTGCAGCGTGAAAATGATTAACATCAGCAAGCCCATTCGGATAAACCTTTGCGAGTAGCGGAACTATTTCTGAAATATTGGCAAAATCTTGTGGTTTAAGAATGACCCCAGCCGCCCGTGCCATCGCCGGTAGGTGCAATACAAGGTTTGTTGATCCACCAGTCGCCATTAAACCAACTATACCGTTCACCCAAGCCTTCTCACTAAGAATATCAGCAGTATGAATATAACGTTTCCCAAGTGCCGTATTGGCAATAATTTTTGCTGTTCCTTGGTATGTCAAAGCGGTTCTTAACAAACTGTTTGGAGGTACAAAACTGGAACCAGGTAAGTGCAGACCCATGAATTCCATTAGCATCTGGTTAGAATTGGCTGTGCCATAAAATGTGCACGTGCCCGGACCGTGATAACTAGCCATTTCAGACGCCATTAGTTCTTCCCGGCTACACATGCCATCAGCAAAGCGTTTGCGTACGTCGGTTTTCTCGTCGTTGGTAATACCAGACGGCATCGGTCCAGCAGGTAAGAAGATAGCTGGTATATGTCCAAAAGTTGCCGCCGCGATTACCATACCTGGAACGATTTTATCACAAACACCCAAGAATACGGCCGCATCAAAAGTATTGTGCGACAAACTAACTGCTGCGGCCAAGGCTATTGTGTCACGAGAAAAAAGGCTCAACTCCATTCCTGGTTGACCTTGAGTAACACCATCACACATTGCTGGAACACCACCAGCAACTTGTGCTGTAGCACCATAGAGGCGTGCTGCCGCTTTAATTTGAGCTGGAAATGTTTCGAAAGGTTGATGCGCTGAAAGCATGTCATTGTAGGCCGAAATAATCCCAATGTTCGGTGCCCGCGCGGCGAGAAGGGTAGATTTATCATCTCCCATGGCGGCATAGGCGTGGGCTTGATTCCCGCAACTCAAGTGGGCCCGCATGGGTCCATTTCTTGCGGCTTTGGCAATTTTTTCAAGGTAATTAGTGCGAGTTGGCTTTGAGCGTTCAATAATATTTTCTGTTAGTTGCAACAGCTTTGGGTGTAATTTCATTTCATACTCCACGGCTATGTTAGCGCTATCATCATATATTTTGTTACAAATCAACACATATCTGGACTTGCTGTCATACTTTCATTGATTTAGGCGATTAAATGCAGGATCGGAGATAAAAATGAATACTGAACAACCAGTAATACGCCTAAAGCCAAAGACCAGCCCTCAAAGGTTACGTCATGGGTTTCCCTGGGTATATGATAACGAGTTGGTCACTGACAGGAGAACTCGTAATATAGAAGCGGGAAGTTTAGTTAAATTAACGGATCATGCACAAAATTCGCTTGGCCTTTTTGCCTTTAATGCTAATTCCAAAATTATTGCACGTCGTGTCGCTTTTGATCCGGATACAAAAATCGATACAGCTTGGTTTGTAAAAAAGCTGACTGTGGCTCTAATGTTTCGTGATACTTTGTACGACAGGCCGTTTTACCGGCTCGTACATGCTGAAGCTGATAATTTGCCCGGGCTGATTGTTGACCGTTTTGACGATATTTTAGTTATCCAACCAAATGCGGCGTGGGCGGACAGACTGCTTCTTTTTTTAGTAGATGCACTCAAAACAGTGCTTGAGCCCAAAGCAATCGTTATTAATGGCACAGGTCGTGCACGGGCACTTGAGGGGCTAGAGGACTCTCGCTACATGGCACATGGCGAAATGCCAAGTAAGGCATTGGAAGTTCCAATGAATGGAGCAGTGTATTTTGCTGATGTTGCGCAAGGCCAAAAGACTGGAATATTTTATGATCAGCGTCCCAACCATAATTTTGTTCAAAACTTAACAAAGGATAAATCCGTGTTGGATGTTTTCTCGCACGTTGGAGGTTTTGGACTTGCTGCGATGGCGGCAGGTGCCCGTGAGGTACACTGTGTGGATGGATCTCTTCCCGCGTTGGAATTAGCGAAGTTGGGAGCGGCAGCAACCAACGCAAAAACTGCTTTCACTGTTCAGAAAGCTGATGCATTTGATGCTATGATTGGTCTGCATGAGAAAAAAATAACTTACGATATTGTTGTGTGTGATCCGCCCGCGTTTGCACCGCACAAATCATCACGCGAAGCAGGGTTGCGCGCTTATGAAAGGGTGGCACGACTAGCAAGTCCCTTAGTTGAAGAGGGTGGATATCTAACTTTGTGTTCTTGCTCGCATGCTGCAGATCCTGAGCGTTTTCGTACTGCCTGTATTCGGGGTATAGGCCGAGCAGGTCGAGAGGCACAGCTTATATTTACAGGTAGTGCGGGACCGGATCATCCGCAGCATATGGCTTTAGCAGAGACTAGTTATCTCAAAGTATTGGTATTTCGGATTTTGTAATGCGGGTGGTCTTGGACACTTGTGTTTTGGTACCAACTTTTTTGCGACTTGTTCTGCTGCAGGTCGCAAATATTGGTCAATTCAAAATTATGGTATCACCACATATTTTAGAGGAATGGCGTCGCGCTGGTAAAAACTCCATGGAAACCCTCGAAGCTGACGTGGCCGTCACCCAATTTCAGAGAAATCATCTAGATAC
>JAPKEA010000207.1 GCA_028822275.1 Planktomarina sp.
TGCTTCCTTCCGGATCTGACCAGGTTGGCGAGGCACTTACCCGCGCCAACCCCTCCAATGCTTTATAGGTGTTAATATTTGATATTGCAATTCACTGCGGAGCAGATTTGAATGTAAATTACTTGAAATGTTAGGAATAAACCGCATGCATCTTGCTGAAACAGTTACATTTGGTGGATCTGGACTAAATCGCGCAGCGGAACTTCGTACTGATACCGCCCAATCAGCGCTTAAAAATCATCCTGGAGCAAGGGTGACTTTTTGTTGGCGCGGTAAGCCTCTGGTTTGTGGACACGATCCAGAGGCTATTTCGCTCGCTTGGGTGGGCCTGACGCATCCTATTTTAAGTCCGTGCGAAACGCTACTTTTTCTGGGGCTCAATGAGGAAGAAATCCCGATTTTCTTAGTTGATATATCGATGTGGGAACCTGAAGAAATACCTAAAACTCTGGACGCCTTTTTAGATCCCTCTGAACAGTATCATCCAGGTTTAACAAGCGGCGAATATTTTTCTGAATTGCGCATGATTATGACGCATCTGTCGCCTAGAGACGCGGAATTGGCTGCTACGGGTCGTGGATTACTGGAATGGCATCGGACCAATGGGTTTTGTTCAACCTGTGGCCATGCCTCAGAAATTTCCATGGCAGGTTGGCAGCGCAATTGCACTTCGTGTAACCGATCTCATTTTCCAAGAATGGATCCTGTTGTTATAATGCTCATAACTCATGGGAATAAAGTTTTAATGGGACGATCACCAAGCTGGCCTGAGGGCATGTACTCTTTATTAGCTGGATTTGTTGAACCGGGTGAGACTATGGAGGCTGCCGTGCGTCGTGAAGTTTTTGAAGAATCTGGGATAAAAGTTGGTACTGTCACGTATCTTGCCAGCCAACCTTGGCCTTTTCCAGCTTCGTTAATGTTTGGTTGTGAAGGTGAAGCGCTAAGTACTGAAATCAATATCGATCTAAATGAGATTGAGGATGCTCTTTGGTTAAGTCGCGAAGAAATGGTGGATGTTTTTGAGGGAATTCATCCCAATATCACCCCAGCACGTAGTGGTGCAATTGCGCATTTTTTGTTGGAAAAATGGTTGTCGGACAGACTACAATAGGGCGATGACTTGGAGTAATTATATCTAAAATCAGTAAGAATTTCTTGAATTGTGTGGAGTATTTGGAGTGTTACAGCTAACTGCGATGTCCATCTGCCCTGAGGAGAAAGGTTTTCAATCCCTTAACTAATTGGTTCCCTTAAGAAGCTAATGCGTATTGGCAGAGAGGCTGGGTTGACGATTTAGAACCTAACTTGCGTCAAAAAATGGATTTCAACTTTTTGGATCGCGATTTAGAAGTTAGGCTGTGGGTTAAATGTTTGGCTCAGCCAAGCTATCACCGAATTGTCTGGCATAGTGGTCAAAATAAATAGGAATGCCGTCCTGCGCTCTATAAATCAAAATCTTGCAATGGGTTTTCCATGATTGATATTTAGCTTAATCTTTGGATCTGACCTGAAATTTCCTGGTCTGAAAATTACAACTGCCTCTGTCTGATTTTGTATTATTATCGAAAAAGGAATGCCTGAACGATACCAACGTATCGTTCAGGGGCGGGAGCCGTTCGCTGGATAGGTGCCCAAAACTCGAATCATGTCAGTGAAGAAGGATAATTCCTCGAAGGCGAGTTGTACGTTTGCGTCCTCTGGGTGCCCCTGGATATCGGCATAAAACTGTGTGGCGGTAAAAGCTCCGTCAACCATGTAACTTTCTAATTTTATCATATTCACTCCGTTTGTGGCAAATCCACCTAGAGCTTTATAAAGAGCTGCAGGAATATTTCGAACTTGAAAAACAAAGCTAGTAATCATCTTTTTACTGCGACGATCAGGCTGGTTGGTTGCAGACATTAAAAGAAATCTTGTAGTATTATGTTTTTGATCTTCAACATTTTTTTGTAAAATATTGAGACCGTGTATTTTGCCTGCCAACTCCGATGCTAATGCTGCTGCGTTTCGCTCATTGGCTGCCGCAATATCTGCAGCTGCACCGGCGTTATCTGCTGCGGCTTCTCCTTTTATGCCATGAGCATCCAAGAATGCACGGCATTGCGGTAAAATTACTAAATGCCCGCGTGCGACTTTTACGTCCTCAATTTTTACGCCGGGAAGTGCCAAGAGATTGATACGGACGCGTATGAAGACTTCGTCATTTATAAATAAGCCGCTTTCAGGTAACAGGCGGTGCATATCGGCTACGCGCCCATAGGTTGTGTTTTCTATCGGCAGCATGGCAAATTCGGCACTGCTGCCTCGCACTGCATCGATCACATCCTCGAATGTAGCGCAGGGGAGAGGTTCGTGGTTGGGCCGCGCTGCAATACAAGCTTCGTGAGAATATGCACCTAATTCACCTTGAAAGGCAATTTTGTTGGCCATTTGGGGTCTCCTGAGAGTTTAAAGAAAAAAAGGCGTTTCGTCGCGCCATCTACACCTTGCGCGGCAGGGTTGGAAGGTACTAGACGTATTTCTAGGAATTGCAATCACGGATCGCGACATGTTCGACACGATGACACTGACCAAAATTGCTGGTGCTTTTTGCATGGCGCTCCTGATACTCGTTCTTGGTGGCTGGGTTGCTGATAAAATTTATGCTCCTGTGCACCATGGAGAAGACCACGGTATCGCCTGGATCGAAACTGATGACGGGCATTCAGATGCCGTTGTCGTTGAGGAGGGTCCGTTATTAGAAGATCTCTTAGCATCTGCTGATTTGGACAAAGGAGAACGCACATTCAAGAAATGTGCATCTTGCCACAAGCTTAAAGATGGCATGAACGGTGTAGGTCCGACGCTCTACGGTGTGGTTGATCGAGTTGTAGCTTCCGTTGATGGCTTCGCATACTCGGGCAGCTTGATTGCAGTTGCGGACGTTTGGACATCAGAAAACCTTGACGGTTTTCTGACTAAACCATCAAAATACGCACCGGGCACAAAAATGAGCTTCAATGGTATATCAAAGCCCAAGGATCGTGCTAATTTGATCGCGTATTTAGCGACAATCGGTAATTAAAACCGTCACCCGCATTAAAGCTTAGGTTGACCTAATTACTCGCCTTCTATTTTTGGGAGACCTTGGTTGACATTTTTTGGTTGTTGAAGTGCAAAAATATTTTTCTCAATACTTTTAGATTTCTAAGGATAATACTTCGCAAACGTAAAAATTGAGCTAAGTTAATATCAACTAGTAAAGTGTTAGCAATAAAAACGGTAGGGGTGATTTTTATGAAAGTAACTTTGGGCAAGAGTTTTGGTATTTTTTTAATCATGTTAACGGCCACTGCTTGGCCTGCATTGGCCGACGGGCACGATCCCGTGATAAAAAGCCACGGTTATTCGTTTTTTGGTGATCTTAAATATCCCGCTGACTTTAAGCATTTGGATTATGTGAACCCCAATGCACCAAAAGGGGGGGAGATTTCTCAGTGGTCCGGTGGGACCTTTGACAGTTTCAACCCATATGCGCGCAAGGGTAACTCGGCCGCACTTTCTTCTGCTCCATACGAGACTATTTTGACAACGTTTGCTGATGATGTAACAGCATCTTATTGCTACCTATGTAAGACTATCGAATACCCTCAAAGCCGGAATTGGGCAGTCTTCAATCTGCGTGATGACGTCGTATTTTCAGATGGGTCAAAGTTTACAGCTGAAGATGTTAAGTTCACGTTCGAACTGTTTATGGAGCAAGGCATTCCATCTTACCGGTCGGCGGTATCAGGCATGGTGGACAAGATTGAAGTGGTAGATCCACTAACGGTTAAATTTATTTTTTCTGAAACTGCCCCAAGAAGAGATGTAATTGATTTGGCAGGTGGTATCCCTGTATTTTCCAAAAGTTGGTTCGAGAGTACTGGAGCTCGTCTCGATGATTCTACTTTAACTCCATTTATCGGAACAGGTCCTTATGTATTGGCTTCTCATTCCATTAATGAACGCGTCATCTACGAGCTTCGAGACGATTTCTGGGGCGCTAATATTCCGAGTAATATTGGGCGCAATAATTTTGAGAAGATTAGAATCGAGTATTTCGCAGATTCAGCAGCGGCTTTCGAGGGTTTTAAAGCTGGAGTTTACACATTCCGGTCCGAAAACTCGTCAAAGCAATGGGCTACGTCCTATAACTTTAGCGCAATCGAGGCAGGCCATGTGGTCAAGACAGAACTGCCAGATGGAAGCCTTGGCCAAGCTCAGGGTTATGTCTTCAATTTACGTCGAGAGAAATTTCAGGATCCTTTAGTGCGTGAAGCATTGGGTCTGATGTTTAACTTTGAGTGGTCCAATGAGCAGCTATTTTATGGCCTTTACGATCGTGTGAACTCTTTTTGGGGTAATTCAGATCTCGAGGCTAAAGGTATCCCAGAGGGGCAAGAATTAGCTCTGCTGCAAAAGCTTGTGGATCAGGGCTTAGCGGAAGTGAATTTACTGACGGCAACGGCCGTAATGGCGCCTGTATCAGGCAATCGGCAATTGGACCGAAATAACCTGAGACGGGCCTCCAAGATGCTGGATCAAGCTGGATGGCTAGTAAACGATGCGGGTATGCGTGAGAAAGATGGGCAAGTCTTTGTATTAGAAGTCCTGGATAGCTCGCCTGCGTTTGACCGCATAACAAATCCAATGATTGAAAATATGAAAGCTTTGGGCATTCAAGCAAGCTTAAATCGAGTTGATCCGGCGCAACGTGTTGAGCGTTCAAGAGCTTATGACTTCGACCTGACTACCCACAGTATGCGTATGACGTTTGAGCCATCTTCGGGACTGGAGCAATACTTTGGAACGAAGGCCATGGAGGGTAGCAGTCGGAATTTGATGGGTCTATCAGACCCTACCGTTGATGCGCTGATAGAATTAGTCGTACGTTCGGAAACCAAGTCTGAACTTAATACAGCAATCACAGCACTAGACCGTGTTCTTCGATCAAAACAGTTTTGGATTCCACAGTGGAACAAAACAGTCCATACGGTCGCTTATTATGACCAATATGAACACCCTGAGATCCTGCCCGCATTTGACCGGGGAGAATTGGATTTCTGGTGGTTCAGTGTGGAAAAAGCTGCAAAATTAGAAGCTGCAGGTGTTTTGAACTAATATGGGTGCATACATCCTCCGCCGGCTTTTGCTTGTGATCCCAACACTTTTGGGTGTGATGATTGTTAATTTCGTACTGATTCAATTTATCCCTGGAGGA
>JAPKEA010000641.1 GCA_028822275.1 Planktomarina sp.
AGTGATCACGCTTGCGTCAGAAGCAACCCCACCCGATCAAACGCAGACATAACAGGCATTGCCTTAAATTTATAAATTAACCTTTAATTAGTTTTTTTATCACTGCGGTAATAGCGATATGAGACCAATTTAAGTATTATAAGCGTAGGCTGACTACACAATTTTGCATTTTTATCACGGCAAGTTGATTCGTATTATCGACACATTGCATTCTAAAAGTTTATTTATTTACGCTTTTGATAGTTAATTAAATTTTAATAAAGCACAGCATCCGCCTAAAGTAGGCCTGCTGATCAAAAAAAGGTAATAGATAACGTGTCAAAACTCCCAAAACTGTCGCAATTGCAAGTGCAGTTGCCTCTGCTTTCGCCGCTTTTAGAACAACAGCGCTCGCCGCTGAAAAAGAAAAATTTTTCGGCGTATCCCCTGCAGGTAAAAACGACTGCGCAGCCGGTCCAAGCACCACCGACGCCGGAACGTCTGCGGTAAATTACCTAGGCAACGCATGGTCTTTGGTCGCTACAGGCACTTGTACCGATATTGAGCTGCCTATGATGGTCGACGGATCTGCAAGAACCGGCTCTTTGGCTACTCTTGAACGGGACATTCCCATTTAAGTAACCAGGCTTGCCCTTGATCTTTTCACAGTGGATTATCCAGCAATTCAAGCGGCCTAGGGGCAGGTTTTTTTACGACAAGGACACCGAAATGTTTGACTATTCGCCACATTTCCCAACGCTGCCCTGAGGGCCCGGCGTTGGGTACAAACCACAGCGTTTTGACAACATTACGAAAGATGCCAACCCGATAAACTGGCTTGAGTTTCATGCTAGAAATTATATGGAGGAAGGTGGTAAGCCACTAGCACAATTACGCCATCTGGCAGAGAAATTTCCAATCTCAGTTCACAGTATTGGTCTGTCGGTCGGCAGTGAAGGCCCATTAGACAAAGCCCATCTTGAGCTGTTAAAGTATCTTTGAGACTGACCCCATCCCGCCAGCTTTTCGGAACATCTTGCCTGGTCAACTCATGACAGCCACTTTTTCAATGACCTGTTACCCTTGCCCTATACTGAAGACTACCTGACACGGATCAACGATTACATTGATCAGGTGCAGAACACATTGCGCAGCTAAATAATACTTGAAAACCTCTCAACTTATTTTGCATTCGAGCAAAGCACTTTGAGTGAGCCAAGTTTTTAAACCAGATTGCAAAACGCAGCGGCTGTGGACAGTTATTGGATGTGAACAACGTCTTTATTTCAGCAACAAATCTTGATTTTAATCCCCGCGGCTCTGTTGACCAGTTGGAGCTCTTTTATGTTGGATAGATTCATCTTGGTGGCCACGATGAAGACAGCGATGATGCTGGCGCGCCCCTACTCATCGACAGTCATGGCCGCAAAATCGCTGATCCAGTTTGGGCGTTGCTGGATTACGTGCTGGAAAAGGGCGGCGAGCGACAGGTCCTTGTTGAATGGGATAATGATGTCCCCGACTGGACCTTGCTCGCTGCCAAAGCCCATCGTGCGGCAAAAGCGCTTGCAGCTAT
>JAPKEA010000642.1 GCA_028822275.1 Planktomarina sp.
ATGATGCTAATACCAGCTGTACATGGGTTTTATGTAGGAAACGAACATCATGGCCGTACGTTTCTCTACGCGGTACTTTTAGGGATATTTTCTATTAGTTTTATCAGTCTTTTGATCCAGAATGAATCTTTATCTACCCATAGGCATACTCAGATTTGGTCTTTCTTGGCTTTTTTTATTGGGTTTCCCATTTTGTTAGCCATCCCATTTCAAGAGGTTCTAGTTGATGGTGATATAATTAATTCTTACTTAGATATTGTTAGTGTGGTCACCACTACCGCGTTACCAGTGTTTCCCACGGATGTGTTAAGTGAAACTCTAGTACTGTGGCGTGTCTGTATGGGCTGGTCCAGTGGATTTTTAATTTGGGTGTTTGCATGGTCTTTATTTGCACAGTTAAACCTGGGTGGATTTGAGAGATTGGGTGTTGAACGTGCTCAAAGTACTTTTGCTTTTAACAAAGCTTCTACATGGAATGATTTACCAGCAGAAAAGTTTTGGCACGAGGCCGAGAGGCTAGCTCCAATCTATTTCTGGATCACCGCGTGTACATCATTACTACTTTTGGTTGCTAGTGGAGACCCTTTCTTTTCAGTTTTGCGAGCAATGTCTACAATTGCAACTTTTGGTATTGAGATTCCGGGGCATACCGGTGCTGGTTGGCCCGGTGAAGCAATATTGATTTTAATTATGGTTTTTGCTTTATCTCGATCTACTTTTTCAAGCCTTTTATCAAAGACTTCTAGTTGGCGGTTTATTGATGATCCTGAGTTGCGGGTAGCCGCAATACTTATTGTTTTGGCAATGCTTATATTAACAAGTCTCAGTTGGAGCGCTAAAATCCAAATTGACATTGGTTTAGAAGCTATTTGGGGAATATTTTTTACTAGTATTTCATATTTAACAACTACGGGCTTAACATCAACATACATCCCTAATAAACTTAATGAATTTGGGTCGGGAGAAATAATTTTTATGGCCTTGGCAATGCTTGGTGGTGGAGTGGCAACAACAGCAGGTGGTATAAAATTATTGCGTGTGTACATTTTGACCAGGCATTGCACGGCTGAAATTGATCGCCTAATGTCTCCATCTCAAGTTAAAATAGGACAAGGTAATAATGTATTCATAAATTATCCAAACCCTACGTTGGCATGTGTTTTCTTGATTTTATTCATCTTAGTTTTTGCAGCCATTACTTTAGGTCTTACCCTAACTGGTAGTAGTGCAGGTGAAGCTCTTCACCTGACTTTAGCAACGTTAACTAACACTGGTCCATTGGCGCAAGAATTTGGTAATGCTGAAAGCGTCATTTTGGAACTTGGAACTAAAGCAAAGCTACTTTTGGTTTTTGCTATGGTTTTTGGAAGGTTGGAGGTTTTAGCGCTTTTAGCGCTATTAAATCCGGAAATTTATCGCTATCGAACCGGATGATACCTAATTTACACTGGAACCTACCTTTAAAAAAACTATTTATTCCAAAACAATAGAATCAGTGTTACATAATTCAAAAAAAAGGGCTAAATAATGGCTTCGGATAAACAGAATTTACA
>JAPKEA010000208.1 GCA_028822275.1 Planktomarina sp.
CATAAATATTAGCACCACGCGCTTTCGCATGCTCTAATTCTTCTAGTACAACTATGCCTGCTCCCTCGCCCATAACAAATCCATCACGACCACTATCATAAGGCCGACTTGCTTTTGTTGGATTATCTTCGGATTTTGTGGAAAGAGCTTTACATGCATTAAACCCCGCAATTCCAATTTCACAAATAGAACTTTCAGCTCCCCCTGCGATCATCACATCAGCGTCACCAAACATAATAAGGCGTGCTGCATCACCTATTGCATGAGCACCGGTAGAGCATGCTGTTACAACCGAATGATTGGGGCCTTTAAAACCGTATTTGATGCTGACTTGGCCAGAAACCAAATTGATCAGCGCACCTGGAATAAAGAATGGAGAAACCCTACGGGGGCCCTTTTCTTTTATCAAAATTGCAGTCTCTGCAATAGATTGCAAACCACCAATTCCCGACCCAATCATAACACCAGTGCGGATTAAGTCTTCTTTGTCTTCAGGCTTCCACCCACTGTCTTCCACAGCCTGCTGTGCCGCAGCCATTCCGAAAATAATAAAGTCATCAATTTTTCGTTGCTCTTTGGGAGGCATATACGCATCGGCATTAAAAGTTCCATCTGTACCGTCACCTATAGGAACTTCGCATGCATATTTTGTTACGACATCACTAGCGTTGAACTTAGTGATTGGACCCGCGCCAGATTGCCCTTTTAATAGCCGTTCCCAAGTCGCCTCTACACCATCAGCAAGAGGGGACACCATTCCAAGTCCTGTAACTACGACACGCCGCATATTGATCTCCAATTTTGATCTTTATAGCGCAATAATAGAATGCCAATCAACTGAACATCCACCTCTTGGGCAGATTTTGGTTGTCAAAATGAAAACGGCATCCAATTGGATGCCGGTTTCAAAGATCTTTGTTCGATGCTTAGGCAGCTTCAGAGATATGCTTCACCGCATCGCCAAAAGTTTGAATGGTTTCTGCCGCGTCATCAGGAATTTCAATCCCAAATTCTTCTTCAAATGCCATTACCAATTCGACAGTATCAAGGCTATCAGCACCAAGATCATCAATAAAAGATGCGTTTTCCACAACTTTATCTTCTTCAACACCCAGGTGTTCTACTACGATCTTTTTAACACGGTCAGAGACATCGCTCATATCTAAGGTCCTATTCATTCCAGGGCTATTGCCCACTGTTCTCCGCAGATGAACTGCAGCCTTGTTATGCTTCAAATTTGAAGCGGTTTATATCCCCCAATCTTAAGGGGCCGATGCGCCAACATTCAAGTTTAAGCAACTCCGTTGCGCCGCCTATAGCACAGGTTTGCCGTTGGGCAAATGTTTTGTGAAGCTTCAGAATTTTATCCCTAGCAGCTTAGAGCATCGCCATTCCACCATTAACGTGCAGAGTGGTTCCCGTTAGGTAACCCGCTTCTTCACTGGCAAGGAACAACGCAGCCGCAGCAATTTCGGGCGCTGTGCCCATGCGCCCTGCCGGGACTTGCGCAAGAATTGCTGATTTTTGATCGTCGTTAAGCTTTTCGGTCATGGGTGTCGTAATAAACCCAGGTGCAATGCAATTCACAGTTATTCCTCGCGTGGCCACTTCGTACGCAAGAGATTTAGACATTCCAACCATTCCAGCTTTAGACGCCGCATAGTTTGCTTGTCCCGGATTACCTGTGGCACCAACAATAGAGGAGATATTAACAATCCGCCCCCAGCGCGCCTTCATCATCCCACGCAACACACCCTTACATAATCGCATCGTACTTGTAAGATTAATTTCTATGACAGAAGACCACTCCTCCTCAGACATTCTCATAAAAAGATTATCACGAGTTACACCCGCATTATTAACTAAAACATCAACTCTGTTCATAGCATCAGCGGCCTCTTTTGTCAGGGCAGTTACCGCCTCAGCATCAGATAAATTGCAAGGCAGAACGTAAACACGCTCACCTAGCTCTGATGCCAAAGCTTGAAGAGGCTCAATACGCGTCCCAGACAATGAAACTGTGGCCCCCGCCGCATGAAGAGTTTTAGCTATCGCACCACCAATTCCTCCAGATGCTCCTGTAATTAAAACATTCTTTCCATCTAAACGGAACATATAATTCTCCTTATTCATGAAAGTAGAGCGAAAACCACGATGTGAATCGGATTCCTCCCTTTACACTTATAATGTTACTCTACCAAAATCTTTGCGATATCATCAGGTGTGCTTAATGATTTGCATTGAATGCTTCGGTCAATCCGACGAATCATCCCTGATAAAGCTTTACCAGCGCCAATTTCCCATACATCAGTCACGCCCTCTGCCACCATAAAAGAAATAGACTCACGCCAGCGAACTGGCCCTGTAACCTGTTCAATTAACAATGAACGTATCGCAGATGGATCACTAATTGCACTTGCGCAGACATTCGCCACCAAGGGAACCAGCGGGCGTTCGATATGAACCTTATCCAAAGCATCTGCCATTAACTTCGCGGCAGGTTCCATTAACGCGCAGTGAAATGGAGCGCTAACTGGTAACAAAACAGCCCTTTTAGCACCTGCTTCTTTAGCTAAGATTAAAGCACGCTCAATGGCGCCTGTATGACCAGATACCACAACTTGACCTGGATCATTATCATTTGCGGCCTGGCAAACCTCCCCCTGTGCGGCTTGCTGAGCTACTGCACTTGCTGCCTTAAAATCAAGACCAATCAGAGCTGCCATGGATCCAATACCGACGGGTACAGCTTCTTGCATCGCACGCCCACGAATACGTAAAAGACGAGCGGTATCGGTAATTGAAATAGACCCAACCGCAGCTAAAGCGGAATACTCTCCCAAGGAATGTCCAGCGACTAATGATACGCCATCAAGAGCAAAACCTTCAGCTTCCAGCGCACGCACTGCAGCAAGCGATGTGGCCATCAACGCTGGCTGCGCGTTTACTGTTAGGGTTAGATCCTCAATATCACCATGCCAAATCATGGAAGATAACTTTTCTCCAAGAGCCTCGTCAACTTCATCAAATACAGCCTTTGAGGCTGGGTATGCCGCAGCAAGCGCCTGCCCCATCCCAATTGTTTGAGCACCTTGACCTGGAAAAACCAATGATTTCATTTTTTGATTCTCGTTAAAATTGTTAGAATATTTATTTACCGTCTGCTCCTCTAACGCGCAACGCTAATACTTAGGTTGACCTTGAAAAGGTCTACAAAATAGACTTAAAAATCGGATTTGACGATTAAAAATGGGAGATTACTTAAAAATTTAAAAAATATTCCCACCATCTACTAATTGGTTATTTTCTAAAAAAAGATCAAAATACGAGCGTGATTTGCTTGTACAACACACATAGTTGTGGCACACGCTGGCAACCGCAAAATATTTTTCCCGTGTGGCCTCTCGTGATCAGACTGCGGCGTTAACTTTGATCTTTGAAGCGCACCTAAAAAACAGGAGAGCACATGCCACTATACGAGCATGTCTTTATCTCACGTCAAGACCTGTCCAACACACAGGCTGAAGCGCTGATCGAAGAATTTTCAACTGTTCTTAGCGAAAATGGCGGCTCTGTCGTCGAGCAAGAATATTGGGGCGTCAAAACAATGGCGTACAAAGTCAACAAAAACCGAAAAGGCCACTACGCGTTTCTCAAGACAGACGCACCGTCAGCCGCCATTCAAGAAATGGAACGCCTGATGCGCCTGCACGAAGATGTGATGCGTATACTGACAATTAAAGTGGATGGCCACGAAGAAGGTCCATCCGTACAAATGCAAAAACGTGACGATCGTGGCGAACGCCGCGAACGTCGGGCCTAGGGAGCGCTAAGTTATGGGTACAAAACCATTTTTCCGCCGTCGTAAGGTCTGTCCATTTTCTGGCGATAATGCACCGAAAATTGATTACAAAGACACACGTTTGCTGCAGCGCTACATTTCTGAGCGCGGCAAGATCGTACCATCTCGTATAACCGCAGTATCTGCAAAGAAACAACGTGAATTGGCTCGCGCCATTAAACGTGCTCGTTTCCTAGCTTTACTACCGTACGCTGTGAAATAGGGAGCAAATCATATGCAAATTATCCTCATGGAACGCGTGGCTAAACTAGGCCAAATGGGAGATGTTGTGAATGTGAAGCAAGGCTACGCACGCAACTTTCTAATTCCAACAGGCAAAGCTTTGAGAGCTTCAGCAGCAAACATCACGAGCTTTGAAGCGCAGAAAGCACAACTTGAAGCACGCAACTTGGAAACTAAAGCCGAAGCAGAATCTTTAGCCTCAAAACTGGATGGACAACGGTTTGTTGTAATTCGTTCAGCGTCTGACGCAGGCTCACTCTACGGATCTGTCACAACACGCGACGCTGCGGATGCTGCAACCGAATCTGGCTTTAGTATCGATAAAAAGCAGGCCATACTTCTTGCACCAATTAAAGAATTGGGATTGCACGCTCTGATCGTCCGCCTGCACCCAGAAGTTACGGCTAACATAGAACTAAACGTAGCTCGCTCTGCTGAGGAGGCACAATTGCAAGCTGCAGGGAAGTCTATTCAAGATCTAGCAGCCGAAGAAGAAGCCGCAGCTGAATTCGAAATTCAGGAACTCTTTGATGATATTGGATCAGCAGGTGTGGAAGATTTTGGTGACGACGATGCGTCACCCGCGACAGAAGAATCTGACACTACTGAGGATAAAACTTAGAATTTCGAAATTTCTTTTTATGATATTTTTTACTCCGCCTTCACTGGCGGAGTTTTTTTATAAATATAGTTTGATTACGATTTTTCTTATCATTTGTGTAGAAAGGAAATTTGCCAATTAAGGCCTATTTCCAAGACTACGCTTCGAATAATTAATTTTAAAACCGCACTTTTTTCACCAAAAGTTCAAGATCTATTTTGCTGCTTAAAAATTCCCGGCCAACTAAATCATCCTCTCAACCACGCGGCAGTCAGGTATGACCGAAGCTTTTAGTTTAATAGATATAGCTAACAAAGCGCCTCAAAAGTTAGTTAATAAAACAAAACTAATTCTCTCATTCGGACTGCCATCTAAAACGGTTGAACCAGGGTGCAGGATGTCACTACATGCAAGCCTAAAGAAACTGAGCGAACCCCACATAAAAAATGATAACGCACAAGGTATTCCTAAAAGCTGCTAATTATTATTATGAATAAAATAAATAATCTTTATTAGGTACTTAAGCTATTGCTATATGAAAAAATA
>JAPKEA010000209.1 GCA_028822275.1 Planktomarina sp.
TTATTTTCTTCGGTATAACGAAGACCAACGGTTACTCGAAGCGAGTCGCTAAGGTTGAATGTACCTTGGCCAAATGCAGCCCAAGAATTCGAGTCCAGTGAATACAAGTGATTTCGAGCTGACTGGTTGGCCGAATACTGACCGCCACTCAGCAAAATAAATAAGTTGTCTACACCAATGAGTTGAGGCGTAAGACCTCCTAAATTGGTGTCGAGATCCACTCGGCGATCAAACTCCAGATTACTTTTTTCGTAGTACAAACCGGCAACATAATCAAAAAACTCTCCGCCCGGCGACGTAATACGGAATTCCTGACTAAACTGTTCGAACTCCTGATCATCATCCCGGGAAATAAACTGCAGTGGTAACCAGTCCACATCAACGCCGTCGAGTGACTCATAGGACGACGAGCCGGTGATCGAAGTAAACAGCATGCCATCGAGATCCCAATCAACTTTTAGAACCAGGTTGTCCGTTTCATTTTGACTCATTTCCGGATTTCTACCAATTTGTGCCGTTTTACCATCAAATCCCAGATTATTGTCCTTGTACGTCGTAAATTCTGTTTGTGTGGCGGCCACAAAATCAGGGAAAAAGTTATCCATCGCCGCGTATGCAATCCCCGCAAAGTCACTTGCATTAGGAACATCTCGTGCTCGACCTGCAGCGTCTAAAAATAATTTGGCGGTGGAAGGTGCGCCCACTCGGTCATAATCAGAGTGACTGTATTTGAAGTTAACGTCCAAATTGTCGGTAGGTTGCCAAACTGCGGTAAGGCGGTACATGGTTTCATCCAATGAAGGTTCATCAGTACCTAAAAACTGATTTTTCAAGTAACCGTCTGTCTCACGCAACTTACCACCAAAGCGCAGAGCAAAGGTATCAGTGACCGCGCCGCTCACATAACCTTCAGCAATTTTTCCGCCGTTTTGTTCTGCGGTAACGGCGATACTGCCATTAAAGTCTTCTCCGGCATCCGGTGATGCAGTGGTGACGTTGATTGCACCTGCCACCGTATTTTTACCAAATAAAGTGCCCTGTGGGCCGCGCAATACTTCGACACGCTCTATGTCAACAAAAGGTGATCGGTACTGTCGTCCACGTCCCATATAGACTCCGTCGATGTACATGCCGACAGATTGCTCAAACGCTTGGTTATTACCAGAGCCCATTCCACGCATGAAAATATTGGTATTGACCGCTGCGTCTGATATGAAAAGGTTAGGTACGTTGTCTGCCATTGCAGACATGTTGGGGATGCCTGCAGACTGTAACTTGTCGCCTTGTATGGCAGTTACCGAAATGGGTACATCCTGTAGGCTCTCAGCCCTTTTCTGTGCGGTGACAACAACTTCCTCAAGCATTTGCGCCTGCGTAAATGATGTGGCCGTTGCTAGAGCGATTGCGGCAAGTAGGGGTGCCTGTTTAGCTATGATATGCATGTAGGATCCTCGAGTTTAGTGGTTTGTATCATAATCGCAGGTTTAATTGGATAGCATCTAACTCTGCAACTACGTTTATTCGCGTGTTATCAAAAATGACATAAAATGTATTAAGTGTCAATAATATTTACATTTAGAATAATTTTGTAAAAATATATTGTCATCTAGGCTATAAAATAAATAGTCTAACTTCATTATTATCAATCCTAATTGAGACCTAAATGGCCCGCAAAGTACTGTAAAATATACGATTAGTAGATAGAGGTCAGCGGGGTATCCAATCTAGATTCGGAAAGCTTCATAATATATTTGCGCGATCAGAATATTGACGCTAAATATGTTTAGTGTCAGTATGTCGAACGCTGGATAATCCGGGAGAGCGTTTTCCGTGAGCCACATACACAACCAAATACGCAGCAACCGCCGCACTGAAATATAACGGGGCGTCGTCGTTAGAACCCATGAGCACCTTCAAGGACGTAGAGGCGATCCGGTGATACCTGGTTAATCCAGCCAATGAAGACCAGGCACTGGAATTAACGACCAAGTAGTGCGACGCGCTGAAACGACTAAATTATCAAGCAATATTCAATCTGTAGAGGGAATTAAATATGACTAAATTATCAAGCAATATTCAATCTGTATTCGAAATGCAATCCCAACAAAAATGGGTTAATAAAGCATCGAGCGCCAAACAAAGAATCGACAAACTGCAACGTTTAAAACACGCGATTGAGTCACGGAAACAAGATGTCATAAACGCGCTTCACCTTGACTTGCGGCGAGATGCGGGGACAGCAGAAGCTGAAGTGTTAATAATCAATGGTGAGATTGAACACTGTGTCGCAGAATTGGCCAATTGGATGGCACCCGTTGAGGTTGACCCAACCCCTTTGACTGATAGCCGCGCACGAATCATTACTGAAGGGCGAGGTATCGTTCTCTTATTTAGCCCCTGGAATTTTCCTTTCGCTCTGCTTTTCGCACCTTTAGTGTCCATCATAGCTGCGGGTAACTGCGCCATGATTAAACCAAACGAATTGGCACCTAATATTAGCAAACTTGCGGCGGACATTATTCGTGATGTATTTGATGAAAAAGATGTAGCCGCTTTTGAAGGAGGCGTCGCCCTCGCCAACGAAATGCTAGAACTGCCCATCGACCATGTCTTTTTTACCGGCAGCCCAGCGGTTGGGAAAATTGTCATGACCGCGGCCGCCAAGCATCTGGCGTCTGTCACGCTTGAATTAGGTGGGAAAAACCCGGTTATTATTGATCGTACAGCGGACCTAAAAGATGCTGCCGAAAAAATTGCGGTGATGCGCAACATCAACCATGGTCAGGTATGCCTGTGCCCGGAAAACATTTGGGTGCCACAAGAAATGGCATCAGAGTTCATGGCCATAGTGCAAGGCACTTTTCAGTCCGTGTATTACAAGGATGGAAAACTCAACCCAGAAGTAAATGGCAAAATGATTGATGAGCGTAACTTTGATCGCGTGAAAAGTTATATTGACGATGCCAGAGAAAAGGGGGCCAATATCGTTTTCGGCGGTCAAGCTGACACTGAATTGCGGTCAATTCATCCCACAATTATGACGAACGTACCCACCAATGCCAAAATCATGGGGGAAGAAACGTTTGGACCTATACTTAATATCTTTACTTATAATCACGTAGATGAGGCCGTTTCAAGCATTCAACAACAGCCCAAACCATTGGCTCTTTACATATTCACCAAAGATGATGACTTTATAGAAATGATATTAAGTAAAACATCCTCTGGCGGTGTGACCGTCAATGATTGCGCCGTACATTTTAATGTGCCGGCATTACCTTTCGGTGGTGTTAACGGCAGCGGTATCGGCGCATACCACGGCAAGCACGGCTTTACAGAATTATCTCACCAGAGATCAGTGTTAGTTATGTAGACAGGCACAAAGGCTTGCAAAGGTCACGTCATCTCCAAAGCGCGTGGCCACCAATCTTAGCAATAGATGTTAAAGGAAACCGTACTCGCGGTAGACGAGGTCATTTCTAACGTGAAAAGGGCTAAAAATAATGGGTAGTGAGAGCAACGAAAAATCGAAATTAGAGCAATCCTTTGAAAATGGCGCAGACGCGTTTGGGAGGGCACTCGCGGATTTAACGTATGAACAGTACGCACATTTCTTGATAAGTTTAGGGCACGCCGAAGCTACAAAAACTGTATATCACTAATGCAGACCTAAGCCGGTCACCGTTGCCGGTCTAGTGACACAGTAAGACAAACGCGGTTTTATATAGAATCCACAGCATGTTTGCCATCTTTTTTCATAGCTACCAGGGTTTTTCATTTTTTTTTAGAGTATTGCAGCTATGAGTATATTTTTTAATGAGAGTAAAATTGGTCTCCAAGAATTTGATGACAATGTCAAAAAGCTAGCTACTGTTCTTCATTCTAAAGGTCTACAAGCCGGTGGCGTCATTGCCATACTGTTGCGCAATGATGTCAGGCAGTTCGAGTTGATTGAAGCCTGCAGATATTTGGAGATTAGCTTCGTACCGCTCAATTGGCACGCGACTGGCTCAGAGCTACAACACATCCTGACAGACTCAGGCGCCTCCGTCTTAGTAGCCCATGCCGATCTTGCCAGCGCGGCAATAAATGAGTTGTCTGACCAGTTAAGTATATTAGTTTACCCAACACCTGAAAATATCCTTGCTAGTTACAATATTCAAAAACCAGAGAAAACCGTTCTAGAAAGCCGATGTGAGGACATGACAACCTTACTTGAAAACGCTAACCCAATCACAACAGGAATAAAGCCTTTTAGGGGCATTTTTTCATACACCTCAGGCAGTACAGGACGTCCTAAAGGCATTCGACGACAGGTGAGCCAGTCCCAGTCTGATCCCTATAGTGTCTATCAAAGGTTGGCTCGGACGCTCTTAAAACTAGAAAAAGGAGACCGTTTTTATATCTCAGCACCTATTTACCACAGCGCACCAAATGCATTGTCATTGTGCTGCATCGCTGCCAGAGACGCTGACATGTATATTGAACCAAAGTTTGAGGCGGAGAAGTTTTTAGCCGATATAGAGCGTTACAAAATTACCCATACCTACATAGTCCCCACGATGATGATACGTTTATTAAAGCTACCAAAAGAGGTAAAAGAAAAATACAACATCTCTTCTCTTAAGTTTGGTATTTCATCCGGCTCTGCTTGGCCAGCTGATGTCAAAAACGCCATGATAGATTGGTTTGGCCCAATATTTTATGAGTCCTATGGCGCTAGTGAAATAGGCTTTATGACATTAATTTCATCAGAAGAAGCGATTAAAAAACCTGGCTCGGTCGGTAAAATATTGGCTGGCGGATCGATCAAAATATTAGACGATGATAAAAACGAACTTGCCGTGGGTGAGTCTGGTTCAATTTATGTCTACTTACCCATGTTCGGAGATTTCTCTTATACCAATTCTACCGAAAACGAATCAGACGAGCGCTACCAGGGTCATACGACGGTTGGGGACATTGGATATGTTGATGAGCAAGGGTACTTGTATATTAATGACCGAAAAAAAGACATGATCATTTCAGGTGGCGCCAATATATTTCCAGCTGAAATTGAGGCTGCCATGATCGAAATGCCACAGATATTAGACTGCGCCGTATTTGGCATAGCCGATAAAGAGTTTGGTGAAAAAATCGTTGTGGCTGTGACCTGTCAAATTGGTTATTCGCTGAGCTTGCAGCAAATACATGCGTTTCTTGATGGAAAAAT